>VGET01000044.1 GCA_016869195.1 Alphaproteobacteria bacterium
CACCTTCCGCCGCATGGGTTTGACCTCCATCCCGATGCACGCGGATTCAGGAGCGATCGGCGGCGACATGAGCCACGAGTTCATCGTGCTGGCTGAGACCGGCGAAAGCGCAGTCTATTGCGACAAGGCCTGGCTCGATGCCGACCCCTTGAAGGAGACCATCGACTACAACACGGACCTTCAGCCCTTCGTCGACCGCTGGACCAGCCTCTACGCCGTGACGGATGAGAAGCACGATCCCAAGGCCTGTAAGGTGCCGCCCGATCGGCTCTATGAGGGCAAGGGCATCGAGGTCGGCCACATCTTCTATTTCGGCACGAAATATTCGAAGGCGATGAAGGCGAGCGTGACGGACGACAAGGGCGGTGAGGTGTTGGTCGAGATGGGCTCGTACGGCATCGGAGTGTCGCGCCTGGCGGGCGCGATCATCGAGGCGAGCCATGACGACAAGGGCATCATCTGGCCCGAGCCGGTGGCACCGTTCAAGGTCGGGCTGATCAATCTGCGGAGCGGCGATGCCGCTTGTGACGCGATGGCGAGCGATCTCTACGCCAAGCTCGAGCGCGCCAAGATCGACGTGCTGTATGACGACCGCGAAGAGCGCGCAGGCGTGAAGTTCGCATCGATGGACCTGATCGGGCTGCCCTGGCAGCTTGCGATCGGCCCACGCGGTGCGGCGTCCGGCAAGGTCGAGCTGAAGAAGCGCGGTGCCGCCGGTGCAGCCGAGGAGCTTGCCGTGGACGCTGTAATTGCGCGCCTCGGCGCGTCGTCCAGCAGATGATAGCGCTTGCTCCCAAGAGTGCCGATGGACCCTACAATGCGTCATGGCCCGGCCTGACCGGGCCATCCAGAGCAGCAGCGAGGTCATGCCGGTTGCCCTGGATCCCCCGGTCAAGCCGGGGGATGACGGCATGTTTTGTGCGGCGGAGCACTGGGAGTACCACGAGTTACCCTCGGTCGGTGGGAGGGTGCCGCGAGACGATTGGCTCGTTGGCCTGCTGGGGCGCGCTGTAGATGTTCTCCGCCTTCGAGCGGCTGGTCGCCTTCCGCTATTTGCGCGCCCGCCGCAAGGAGGGCTTCGTCTCGGTCATCGCGGCGTTTTCGCTCGTCGGCATTGCGCTCGGCGTCGGCACGCTGATCGTTGTGATGAGCGTGATGAATGGCTTTCGCGAGGAACTGCTCTCGCGCATCCTCGGCCTCAACGGCCATATGATGGTCTACGCCGAAGAAGCGTTCACCGACTATGACGGTGTGGCGCAGAAGGTCGCTGGCGTCGATGGTGTCACCATCGCGGCGCCGTTGATCGAAGGCCAGGTCATGGCGACTACGCGCGAGTCGGCCACCGGTGCCTTGGTCAGGGGCCTGCGCGGGGCTGACCTCGCCAAATATCCGTTCATCGGCACCAGCATCAATGGCGGCTCGTTCGACGCATTTGCGCAGGGTGGCGGCATCCTGGTCGGTGATCGCCTGGCCGCGCGTCTCAAGGTGGGTGTAGGCGGGCAGATCACGCTGATCTCGCCCCAGGGCAACCCGACCGTGATGGGCGTGGTGCCGCGCGCGCGCGCCTTCACCATCGTCGCGACCTTCAATGTCGGCATGTACGAATATGATTCGAGCTTCATCTACATGCCGCTCGATCTGGCGCAGCTCTATTTCAAGATTCCGGATGCCGTGACCGGCCTCGAGGTGATGACGACCAAGCCTGATCAGATCGGGCCGCTGGCGCTCGCCGCGCGTAAGGCGGTTGGCCCTGGCTATCGGGTGATCGACTGGCGCCAGACCAATTCGCACTTTTTCAACGCGCTTCAGGTCGAGCGCAATGTGATGTTCGTGATTCTGGCGCTGATCGTGCTTGTGGCCGCTTTCAACATCATCGCTGGCCTGATCATGGTGGTGAAAGACAAAGGCCGCGACATCGCCATCATGCGTACCATGGGTGCGACGCGCGGCCAGATCATGCGCATCTTCTTCATGAATGGCGCTGCGATCGGTATTGTCGGCACGCTGCTCGGCCTCGGCCTCGGCGTTGCCTTTGCGCTCCACATCGATCAGATCAAGGGCTGGGTCGAGAGCCTGACGGGAACCGAGCTGTTTGCACCCGAGATTCGTTTTCTCTCGCAATTGCCGGCCAAGATCGAGCTAGGCGAGGTGGTCACGGTTGTTCTGATGGCGCTCGGATTGTCGCTTCTGGCCACGATCTATCCGTCCTGGCGTGCGGCACGCGTCGATCCGGTCGAGGCCCTGCGTTATGAGTGACGCTGGCGTTGCCTCGCTCGAGCTTCGCGCCGTCACCAGGCGCTTCACGCAGGGCGGCCAGGCGCTCGACGTGCTGAAGGGCGTGTCGTTTGCGCTCAGGCCGGGCGAGATCGTCGCGCTCACCGGACCGTCCGGCTCAGGCAAGTCCACGCTGCTGCACATCGCCGGTCTGCTCGAGCGGCCGAGCGAGGGCGAGGTGATCGTCGCGGGCGAGATCGGCAGCCGGCTTGGCGACAAGCGCCGCACGCAGATCCGCCGCCAGAAGCTCGGCTTCGTCTACCAGTACCACCATTTGTTGCGCGAGTTTTCGGCGCTGGAGAACGTCGTCGTGCCGCAGATGATCGCGGGGCGGTCGAAGCGCAAGGCGCGCGAGCGGGCGCGGGCGCTGCTCGGCACGCTCGGGCTAACCGCACGAGAATCGCACCGTCCCGCGCGCCTTTCGGGTGGCGAGCAGCAGCGTGTCGCGATCGCTCGTGCGCTCGCCAACGACCCGGTCCTGCTCTTGGCCGATGAGCCGACCGGCAACCTCGATCACGCGACGGCGGACGCCGTGTTTCACGCGCTGCTTGAAACCGTACGGGGGTCGGGCCTGGCGGCATTGATCGCCACCCACAACCCCGAGCTCGCGGCCCGCATGGACCGACGCCTCGGCATAGAGGATGGCCGGCTCTTCGAGTATTGATCGCGCAGGGGCACACGCCTATCTCTTCTGGGGTTCACGACGAGGGCAAGGATATGGCCGCGTCAAATGCGAAGCGCGCTGTCGTCGTCACCGGCGCATCCACAGGGATCGGCCGCGCGATCGTTGATGAGTTGCTGCGCCAGGGCTTTCAGGTTTTTGGCAGCGTGCGCAAGGCGGCGGACGCGGAACGGCTGGCCCACGAGCTCGGCGCCAATTTCACACCGCTCCAGTTCGACGTGACCGATGAGGCGGCGGTCGCCAGGGCCGCGGCACTGGTCAAGCAGACGCTCGCAGGCCGCGCGCTATTCGGGCTGGTCAACAATGCCGGCATGCCGAGCGGCGGGCCCCTGATGCATCAGCCGCCTGCCGAGCTGACAGAGATTCTACAAGTCAACACGGTCGGCCAGCTGATCGTGACCCAGGCTTTTCTTCCAATGCTGGGTGCTGAGCGCGGCTTCAGCGGTCAGCCGGGGCGGATCGTCAATATCTCGTCGGTCGGCGGCCGCCTTGTCGCGCCCTTCGCCGGCGCCTATCAGGCGAGCAAGCATGCGCTCGAGGCTCTGTCAGATGCGCTGCGCCGCGAGCTCATGATCTACGGCATCGATGTCGTGGTGATCGAGCCTGGCGCCGTGATCACCCCGATCTGGGACAAGGCCGAGGCAATCGATACGACCCGCTACGCCAACACCGACTATGCGCCGGCGATGAAGCGCTTCTACGATTGGTTCTTCACGACGGGGCGAAGCGGCCTGCCGGCTTCCCGTATCGGTGAGCTGACCTGCCGCGCATTGACCGCGCCAAAGCCCCGGGCCCGCTATGTGATCCTCCGGCGGAAGTTCTTCAACTGGACAATCCCGCGCAATCTGCCGGATCGCTGGCTCGATCGGATCATGGCCAGGAGCATTGGCCTCAATCGCCTGCCGCGCTGAGACCAAAAGGCGCGCCACCGGGGCGCGCCTCACGTAGAATGTCTCTTTGCCGCGCTCAGTAGAGCCCAGTCTTGTAATTGTCCTCGACGAAGTCGTCGGCGTCCTTGATCTCCTGCGCCGTCGGCGGTTTGCCGGGCGGGGCCACCTGATCGAGGATCATGTGGGCGAGGCTCGGCATCTCCTCGCGCTTCTGATAGTTCTTCGGGTCCCACAGGCTCGAGCGCGTGAACGCCTTGGCGCAATGCAGGAAGGCCTCGTTCACCTCGATCATGATGCCGACCTTCGGCGCCTTGCCACGGATCTTGGCCTTCTCTGACAGGGACTCGTCCTGGACGATGCGCGCCTTGCCGTTGACCCGAAGCGTGTCGTTGAAGCCCGGGATGAAAAACAGCAGGCCGACATTCGAGTTCTCGGTGATGTTCGTCATCGTATCGAGCCGGTTGTTGCCGGGCCGATCGGGGATGAACAGGTGGTTGTCGTCGATCACCTGGACGAAGCCGGCCGGGTCGCCGCGCGGGCTGACATCGGCCTTGCCTTGTGCGTTCGAGGTGCCGATGCACAGGAATGGCGAGCGCCGAATGAATTCCTTGCAATGGTCGTCGAGCTTCGGGCGCGATTTATGAATCGCGATGTCCATGGTCGGACCCATGATGTCGCGCAGCGCGCCTTCGTTCTCGACCGTCCGACACGTGCTGCCGCCATTCGATGACATGCTTAGCCTCCAGCGTTTACGGCTCATCGCCCGAAGGTCGGGCAATTCGTGGCTCCAGCCTAGCATCGCCAGCGGCATTCTCAAATCCGTCCACGAGCGAAATACGTGTCACGGACACACGAATTCTGGCCCTTTTTCATCCCACGCGCGGAGGCCATTTCACTCTCCGCCGAGGCTTCGATAAGCTGCCGCCATGACCCACGCCGATTTTGTCCATCTGCGCGTCCATTCGGCCTATTCGCTGTCAGAGGGCGCCCTCAAGGTTGAGGAACTGACCGCGTTGGCCAAGACCGAGCGCATGCCGGCGGTCGCGGTGACCGATCGGGGCAATTTGTTCGGCGCGCTCGAGTTCTCGCAGGCGGCGACCAAGAGCGGCCTGCAGCCGATCATCGGTTGCGAGCTGCCGGTGACGGTGCCGGCGGCCGGAGACGGTCAGGCGAAGCGAGGCGCGGCCCTGGCCGATACGCGCGACTGGATCGTGCTGTTGGCGCGGAACCAGGCCGGCTACGGCAATCTGATGCGGCTCTCCAGCGCCCTCTATCTCGCCGAGCACGGTCATGCCGAGCCGAGCCTGCCGCTTACGACCGTCGAAGCTCATACAGAGGGCTTGATCGCGCTGACAGGTGGTCCGGCCGGCCCCATCGGGCGCCTGCTGTTGGCCGGTAATCGGAACGAGGCTCGAAGCCTGCTCAAGCAACTGGCCGAAGCCTTTCCAGGGCGCCTCTATGTCGAGATCATGCGCCACGGCCTCGAATCCGAGCGGCGCACCGAGGCTGAATTTGTGGCGCTCGCGGATGAACTCGAGCTGCCATTGGTTGCGACCAACGATGCCTATTTCGGTCCGCGCGACATGCATGCCGCGCACGATGCGCTGCTTTGCATCGCGGATGGCACGCTTGTCGATGAGCAGAACCGCCGCCGCCTGACCCCCGATCACGGCTTTCGCTCGGCGAAGGAGATGCGCGCGCTGTTCGCCGATCTACCCGACGCGCTCGACAACACGCTGGTGATCGCCCGACGCTGCGCCTTCAAGGTGTCGACACGGGCGCCCATCCTCCCGCCGTTTCCAACCAACGATGGGTTGAGCGAGGCGGATCTGCTGCGCCAGCGGGCGGAGGAGGGCCTCGAACAGCGGCTCGCAGCCGAAGTGTTCAATTCGGGAATGGACGACGCCGCGCAGGCCGTCGCCGCGAAGCCCTATCGCGACCGGCTCGCCTATGAGCTCGACGTCATCATCGCGATGAAGTTTCCCGGTTATTTCCTCATCGTCGCCGACTTCATCGGGCGCGCAAAGGCGGATGGCATCCCGGTCGGGCCGGGGCGCGGCTCAGGCGCAGGCTCCGTGGTCGCCTGGGCGCTTCAGATCACCGACCTCGACCCCTTGCGCTTCGGGCTCCTGTTCGAGCGTTTTCTCAATCCTGAGCGCGTCTCGATGCCGGACTTCGACATCGATTTCTGCCAGCACCATCGCGACCGGGTAATCGAATACGTCGCCGAGCGCTACGGCCGCGAGCGCGTTGCCCAGATCATTACCTTCGGCAAGCTCCAGGCACGTGCGGCCTTGCGTGACGTCGGGCGCGTGCTCGGCCTGCCCTACAGCCAGGTCGACCGGCTGTGCAAGCTCGTGCCCAACAACCCGGCCAATCCCGTAACGCTCGCGCAGGCGGTCGAGGGCGAGCCGCAGCTTCAGGCCGCGCGCGACACGGAGCCCCAAGTCGCGCGCCTGATCGATATCGCGCTCAGGCTCGAGGGCCTCTACCGCAACGCTTCGACCCATGCCGCAGGTGTCGTGATCGGCGATCGACCGCTCGATCAGCTCGTCCCGCTCTATCGCGATCCCCGCGCGAGCATGATGGCGACCCAGTTCTCGATGAAATATGTCGAGCTCGCCGGTCTCGTGAAGTTCGACTTCCTCGGGCTCAAGACTCTCACCGTGCTCGATGAGGCGTGTCGCTTGATTCGTGCGGGCGGGCAAGAGATCGACCTCGCCCATCTGCCGCTCGACGACAAGCGCACCTTCGCAATGCTGGGCGAGGGTGAGTCGGCCGGCGTGTTTCAGCTGGAAAGCTCAGGCATGCGCGATGTGTTGCGCCAGATGAAGCCCGACAGCTTCGAGGACATCATTGCGCTGGTCGCGCTCTATCGGCCGGGTCCGATGGACAACATTCCGAAATACATCGCGTGCAAGCACGGCCTCGAACAGCCTGACTATCTGCACCCGAGCCTAGAAGGCATTCTCAAGGAGACCTTCGGCGTCATCATCTACCAGGAACAGGTGATGCAGATCGCCCAGGTGCTCGCCGGCTACAGCCTCGGCGGGGCCGATCTCCTGCGCCGCGCGATGGGCAAGAAGATCAAGGCAGAGATGGACGCGCAGGAGGAGACCTTCGTCACCGGCGCGATGAAGAACGGCGTGTCGAAGGTCGACGCCGCGCGCATCTTTGAGCTGGTCGCGCGTTTCGCCGGCTACGGCTTCAACAAGTCGCACGCCGCTGCCTATGCGCTCGTCGCCTACCAAACCGCCTTTCTCAAGGCGAACCATCCGGTCGAGTTCCTGGCCGCGTCGATGACGCTCGACATGGGCGATACGGACAAGCTCAACCTGATGCGCCAGGAGCTGGATCGGCTGGGCATCAAGCTTCTGCCGCCTGATGTCAATCGCTCGGAGGTTCATTTCTCGGTCGAGCGCGCGACGGAGGGCAAGGCCGCGGTACGCTATGCGCTCGCCGCGGTGCGCAATGTCGGCGTTGCGGCAACCGAGACAATCGTTGCGGCCCGCTCGAAGGACGGCCCGTTTACCGATGTGTTCGAGTTCGCCGGCCGGCTTGATGCGAAGTCGGTGAACAAGCGGCAGCTCGAAAACCTGGTCAAGGCCGGCGCGCTCGATGCCATCGAGCCCAATAGGCGCATGCTATTCGAGTCTGCGGATCTCCTGGTTCGCCACGCTGTGCTGGCGGCCGAGAGCCGGGAGAGCCGGCAGGACTCGCTCTTTGGCGGCGGCGGTGGTGGTGGTGGTGCGAGCAGTGCGATCCGTCCGGTCATGAAACAGCAAGCGGATTGGCTCGAACGCATGATGATGGAGTATGAGGCGATCGGGTTCTACCTCTCCGCGCACCCGCTCGATGGCGCGAGCACTGCGCTCGGGCGCCTGGGCGTGACGGCCCTGGATCAGCTTGGCGCCGCGGTCGAGCGCGGGCTCGTACGGCTACGCGTGGCGGGCGTCATTCTGAGCAAGCAGGAGCGGGGCCCGGCCGGCCAGCGCTTCGCCTTCATTCGAGTCTCTGACCCCAGCGGGAGCCAGGAGGTCGCGATCTTCCGCGACGTCTATGCCGAGGCGCGCGAGCTGATCGAGCCGAGCAAGGCCGTTCTGATCACCGGCAACGCGCGCATCGACGGCGGCGCGGTCAAGCTGACCGCTCAGACGGTTGAGGACCTGACGCCGCGCCTAGCGGCCCAAATCATGGGCCTCAGCATCCGTCTCCGCGAGCCGGGCCCGATCGCGGCGCTCGATGTGGCCATCAAGCGCGCCAGCCCGGGCAAGGGGCGGCTCTCGGTCGTGGTCGAGCAGGGCGACGACGAGATCGCGATCGCGCTGCCTAGAGCCGTCGCCATCTCCCAGGCGCTGCGCACCGAGATCGCCGCGATTCCGGGCGTCCTTGGCGTCGTGGACGAGTGAACGAACGCCGAACATCCGCGCGTTTCCGCTTGCCTCCGCGTCCGCCAGACGGTATGAAGCGCCCGCCCGGACCACCGGGTAATTCACACGCAGGCGAGCAGGGCACGATCGTGCCCGGCCGGACCGGTGCCTAGGGGCAACCCTGGCCAGGCCTGCGGCGGTCCAACCGGAAAGGATGAGGCGATCCCATGGCATTGCCAGATTATTCCATGCGCCAGCTGCTCGAGGCCGGCGTGCACTTTGGCCATCAGACGAAGCGCTGGAACCCGAAGATGGCGCCGTTCATCTTCGGCGTGCGTAACGGCGTCCATATCATTGATCTCGAACAGTCCGTGCCGCTTCTTGATCAATCACTTAAAGCGCTGCGCGATGCCGCGGCGGCGGGCGGGCGCGTGCTTTTCGTCGGCACCAAGCGTCAGGCCCAGGAGCCGATCGCGGAGTGCGCCAAGCGCTGCGGCCAATACTATGTGAACCACCGCTGGCTCGGCGGCATGCTGACCAACTGGAAGGCGATGTCGAGCTCGATCCGCACCCTCGTCGAGCTCGAGCAGCAGCTCGACAATTCGGAGATCGGCCTGACCAAGAAGGAAGTGCTGCAGCTCTCGCGCCGGCGCGACAAGCTCGCGCGCGCCCTCGGCGGCATCCGCGAGATGGCAGGCCTGCCATCGATCCTGGTCGTGATCGACACCAACAAGGAGTCGATCGCGGTGCAGGAGGCAAACAAGTTGAACATTCCGGTGGTCGCGATCGTCGACAGCAATTGCGACCCGGATCCAATCACCCATCCCGTGCCGGGCAATGACGACGCAACCCGGGCGATCAACCTCTACTGCGACCTCTTCTCGCGCGCGGTGCTCGACGGCCTGCAGGCCGAGATGGTAGCGGGCGGCAAGGATATCGGTGCCTCGGAAGAGGTGATCGAGCCGGCCGTCGCGGCGCCTGAGGCGGGTGAGCCGGCCAAGCACTGAGCCGGCTCCGCGCCTCCAAATCGGCGCCCAGCGACATCGAGCGTTTCCACGCCCGCGAGACAATGGAGTGACAGCCCATGGCTGAGATTACCGCCGCCCTGGTCAAGGACCTGAGAGAGAAGACCGGCGCCGGCATGATGGATTGCAAGAAGGCGCTGGCCGAGACCGCCGGCAATCTTGAGGCCGCGGTCGATTGGCTGCGCAAGAAAGGTCTGGCCGCCGCCGCCAAAAAGGCGAGCCGGGTCGCGGCCGAGGGTCTGATCGGCCTCGCCGCCCAGGGCACCAAGGGCGTGTTGGTCGAGGTCAACTCCGAGACGGACTTCGTCTCGCGCAACCCGCAGTTCCAAGCGGCAGTGCAGGACATCGCGGCGCTCGCGCTTTCGACCGGGGGCGACGTCGAGGCCCTGCGCAATGCGAAGCTGCCGAAGAGCGGGCGGAATGTGACCGATGAGCTGTCGAACTTGGTGGCGACCATTGGCGAAAACATCAGCTTGCGTCGTAGCGACGGCCTGAGCGTCGCCAGCGGCATGGTCGCGACCTATGTTCACAGCGCGTCGGGCCCCGGTATCGGGCGAATCGGCGTGCTGGTCGGGCTCGAGTCATCGGCGCCCGCCGACAAGCTCAAGGAGATCGGCCATCAGCTCGCCATGCACGTTGCGGCGGCCAACCCGCGCGCTGTGGCCCCGGCCGACCTCGACCCCGAGTTGATCGCGCGCGAGCGGGCGGTTCTGGTGGAGCAGGCCAAGGCCAGCGGCAAGCCGGACGCGATCATCGAGAAGATGGTCGATGGTCGTCTGCGCAAATATTACGAGGAAGTGGCGCTGCTTGAGCAGGTCTGGGTGATCGACGGCGAAAGCAAGGTCGGCAAGGTGATCGAGGCGGTGGCCAAGTCGGCCGGTGCGCCGATCAAGATCACGGGCTTTCGGCGCTATGCCCTCGGCGAGGGGATCGAGCGCAAGGAGAGCGACTTTGCCGCCGAGGTGGCCGCGGCGGCCAAATCGTCCTGAACCAAATTCGGTCGAAATCGGGCCGTAACGCTTAGGTTCCGTAGCAGGCGCGCGGCCGCTGGTGTAAGATCGCGCAACCCTGGGGATTCGGGCGGTGGGAGGCGCTTGGCGCCGGTTCCGCCGCGCCCCGCGGTTCGAGCCCTCGCCGGAGCCGCCATGCTGTCACGCCCGCTCTATCGCCGTGCCCTCCTGAAAATCTCCGGCGAAGCGCTCATGGGCGAGGGCGCCTATGGCATCGATACCGACACCGTTGATCGCATTGCCGCCGACATGCAGGAGGTGCACAACGCCGGCATCGAGCTGTGCGCGGTGGTCGGCGGCGGCAACATCTTTCGCGGCCTCTCGGGCGCCGCGGCCGGCATGGAGCGTGCCAACGCCGATTACATCGGCATGTTGGCGACCGTCATGAACGCCCTCGCGATGCAGCACGCGCTCGAAAAGCGCGGCGTGCCGACCCGGGTGTTGTCCGCCATCCCGATGGCCAGCGTGTGCGAGCCCTATATCCGTCGTCGCGCCATGCGGCACATGGAGAAGAAGCGGCTCGTCATCTTCGCGGCTGGCACGGGCAACCCGTTCTTTACGACCGACACCGCCGCTGCGCTGCGCGCCGCGGAGATGGGCTGCGACGCGCTCCTCAAGGGCACCAAGGTGGACGGGGTCTACGCCGCCGATCCGGAGCGGCACCCGAATGCCGAGCGCTATGACTCGCTCACCTTCCTCGACGTTCTGGCGCGTGATCTGAAAGTGATGGATGCCTCCGCAATCTCACTCGCGCGCGAGAACAATATTCCTATCGTGGTATTCTCGATCAGGCGGCCAGGGGGGCTTGCCGCCGTGCTCGCGGGCCGTGGCCCGCATACTGTGATCCGGGAGGTCGCATAACACCATGGCTGATACCGACCTAGCCGATGCAAAGCGGCGCATGCAGAGCGCGGTCGACGTGCTGAAGGGAGAGCTGGCGGGTCTGAGAACCGGGCGGGCCTCGGCGTCGTTGCTCGAGCCGGTGACGGTCGAGGTCTACGGCTCTCACATGCCGCTGAAGCAGGTCGCCACGATCAACGTGCCCGAGCCGCGCATGATCACGGTGCAGGTGTGGGATCGCTCGCAGGTCAAGGCGGTCGAGAGGGCGATTCAACAGGCCTCGCTCGGGCTCAACCCCATCGTCGAGGGCCAGATGCTGCGCATTCCGATCCCGGAGCTCAATCAGGAGCGGCGCAAGGAACTCGCCAAAGTCGCGCACAAATATGCCGAGCAGGCGCGCGTCGCCGTGCGCAATGTGCGGCGTGACGGCATGGAGAAGATCAAGAAGCAGGAGAAGGCGGGCACGCTCAGTCAGGACGTCGCACGCCATGAAACCGACGTAATGCAGAAGAACACTGACCAGATGGTCGGACAGATCGACCAGCTGCTTGCGGCCAAGGAAAAGGAGATCATGCAGGTTTAGGCCATGGCGCTCGCTCCGTCCTATGGCGGGCAGGCACTCGTCCCCCTGCACGTCGCGATCATCATGGATGGCAATGGCCGCTGGGCGAAGGCCCGCGGCCTGCCGCGCATTGCGGGCCATCGGCAGGGCGTGAGCGCGGTTCGCGAATGCGTGCAGGCCTGCATCGACCTCGGCATTCGCTATTTGACGATCTACACGTTCTCTTCTGAAAATTGGAAGCGGCCGGCGGCCGAGGTCGATGATCTCATGGGGCTCCTGCGCTTCTACATCAGGCGCGAGGTGGCCGAGCTTTCGCGCAATGGGGTCAGTGTTCGTTTCATTGGCGAGCGCTCGCGCTTGGCCCCCGACATCAATCGGCTGATCGATGAATCCGAGGCCGAGACGCGCGCGAATCGCCGCCTGACGTTGACCCTTGCGGTCAATTATGGCGGTCGGCAGGAGATCATCGATGCTGTGCGCGAGCTCGTCCGCGACGCCCGCGACGGCAGGATCGAGCCCGGGCGCATCGACGAGGCGCTGTTCCGTGAGCGCCTGCAGAGCCACGACCTGCCGGACCCGGATCTGGTCATTCGCACCAGCGGCGAGCAGCGTTTGAGCAATTTCCTGCTCTGGCAGTCGGCCTATACCGAGTTCGTGTTCACGCCGACGCTGTGGCCTGATTTCTCGCGCCACGACCTCGAAAACGCGGTGAAGGAATTTCAGCGCCGTGAGCGACGCTACGGCGGCGCAGGGGGCTGATCCGCCACAGCGCGCGCGCCGCGGCGATCTTATCCGTCGCCTCTTGGCTGCGTTGCCTCTGGCCGCGATCGCCCTGGGCGCCGCATATCTCGGCGGACCGGCCTTTTACGTCGTGGTCGCAGTCGTTGGACTTCTGATGGCGCGCGAGTGGGCGCGCATGGCCTACCGCCGAAGCCGAAACCAAGTCGCTAACGTCGCCATCGTCGCGGCCGGCTTTCTTCTCCTCTTCGTCCTCGCCGCGGCCACCTGCTGGTTGCGCGGCGGCCTCGAGGAGGGGCGAGCGACCATGTTCTGGCTGTTCGTGGTCGTGTGGTCGACCGATAGTGCAGCCTATCTCGTCGGGCGGGCACTGAGGGGGCCGCGCCTCGCGCCCAGAATCAGCCCCAAGAAAACCTGGTCGGGCGCGGTCGGCGGCCTAGTTTGTGCTCTGCTCGTCGCGATCGGGATGGGCGAGGGCGTCTACGCGGCCGGTTGGTTGAGCGATGCGCCGTCGACCGTGCGCGTCGCGCTCGCCGGCCTCGGGGTCGGTCTGTTGGCGATCTTGGGCGACTTGTTCGAATCGTGGATCAAGCGGCGCTACGGCGTTAAGGACAGCGGCGCCCTGATCCCGGGCCATGGCGGGTTTCTTGATCGCCTCGACAGCTTTTCGGCCGCCGCGCTCGGGCTCGCGGTCGCACTTGGTGCCGCCGGCGCTAACCTCGTTTGGTCACCATGATGATGCCGCAGGTAACCATATTCATTTTTTGGATCAAATACTTAATCGATGTGATCAGGCGCTTTGCGGGCTTGCAACGGCGCGCCGTCATCCTTACTATTCGTTCACGGAGTCTGCGTGTCGCCGGGGTCGACAGGAGGTCGACAGCGGCACCCGATCATGAGATGGACCACAGCGAGAGGACAGGATGTCCCGCCCGCTTGACCGGGCAGAACGCCTGAACAGGGCATGGAAACCGTAGCCAACGTTTGGAACTATGCGTGGCCGTTCCTGGTGACGATCAGCGTCATCGTGTTCGTTCACGAGCTTGGGCACTACCTGATCGCCCGGCTGAACAAGGTGAGGGTCGAGGTCTTCTCGATCGGCTTCGGGCCGGAGCTCGTGGGCTTCAATGACAGCCACGGCACCCGCTGGAAGATCAGCGCGCTGCCGCTCGGCGGCTATGTGAAGTTTTTTGGCGACGCCAACGCCGCGAGTGGCGCGAAGGACGAACGCACCCTGACCGCGCTCACCGACGAAGAGCGTCGCGGCTCATTCCACCACAAACGGGTGGGCCAGCGCGCGGCCATTGTGGTCGGCGGTCCGCTTGGGAACTTCATCTTTGCGGCGATCGTCCTCGCGATTCTCGCTGGAGTCGTGGGCGAGCGCTATTCCGCGCCGACGATCGACCAGGTGATGCCGGGCGGGGCGGCCGAGGTCGCGGGTCTCACGTCCGGGGACCGAATCGTCGAGATCGATGGCAAGCCGATCGAGACCTTTGAGCAGGTTCAGGAGATCGTCGTCGGCAATGACGGCACGCCGCTCAACCTCGTCGTGTTGCGAAACAACGCACAGCAGTCGTTCGTGCTGACGCCGAAGGAAATCGTAGAAACCGACTCGTTCGGCAATGAGACAAAGGTCCGCCGACTCGGCGTTAGCCGCGGGCCCGCGGAGTTTCGTGACGTCGGCGTCGGCCAGGCGATCTGGGCTGGCATTCGCGATACCTATAACGTTGCGGCGAGTTCGCTCACCGCCATCGGGGAAATGATCGTCGGCAAGCGCTCGACCGATGAGCTTGGCGGGCCGGTCAAGATCGGTTACATGGCGGGCAAGATTGCGCAGGACGGCGCGCTCATCGATCTGGTTCTTCTCGTCGCGCTCCTCTCGGTGAGTCTCGGTCTGATCAATCTATTCCCGGTCCCAATGCTGGACGGTGGTCACCTGATCTTTTATCTTTGGGAAGGAATCGTGGGGCGGCCGCTCAAGCCTCGCATTCAGGAATACAGCTTGAGAGTCGGCTTCGTTCTTGTGATCGCGCTGATGGTCTGGGTGACGAGCAAGGACATCATCTGGCAGGTCAAGTCCGGATCGAGCTCGGGGACTGAATCACAAAAGACGGAAGCGGAGCCGTCCGGGACGGCGCCAAAATAATGTCGAGCGACGGATTAGAGGCAGGATGTGCTAACGCTCCGGCGGCGTGGACGATGGATCCCACTGGTTTGGTGCTTCTGCCTCGCTCTTGCCGTATCATTGGCAAGCGGCCCGCTGGGTCGTCAGGCGGTCGCGCAAGAGGAAGAACCGTCATCGAGCGTTGAAACCTCGACCGATCGGATTGCGAGCATCGCCGTTGAAGGCAATGAACGCATCGAGGCCGAGACCGTGCGCTCCTACCTCGCGATCAGCGTGGGCGATCCGTTTGACGGTCGCGCGGTCAACCAGGCGCTCAAGAGCCTGTTTGCCACCGGCCTGTTCGCCGACGTGACGATCCGGCGCGAGGGCCGCTCGCTCGTCGTGCGCGTGGTTGAGAACCCGATCGTCAATCGCGTCGCCTTCGAGGGCAACAGCAAGATCAAGGACGCACAGCTCGAGGCCGAGGTGCAGCTGAAGCCGCGTATCGTTTACACCCGCCCGCGGGTGCAGAGCGACGTGCAGCGCATCGTGGAAATCTATCGCCGGAGCGGCCGCTTTGCCGCCACGGTGAACCCCAAGGTCATTCAGCTCGAGCAGAACCGCGTTGATGTCGTCTACGAAATCGACGAGGGCCCGGTTACCGGGGTGCGCGCGATCAGCTTCGTCGGCAATACCGAGTTCAGCGACAGCGAGCTGCGCGGCGCCATCTCCACGCGCGAGTCCGCCTGGTATCGCTTTTTCTCCAGTGACGACATCTACGACCCGGATCGCCTCACGTTCGATCGCGAATTGCTCCGCAAGTTCTATCTAAAGGAAGGCTATGCGGACTTCAGGGTGATTTCCGCAGTCGCCGAGCTCACCCGCGACCGGGAGGACTTCATCATCACCTTGACGGTGGAAGAGGGAGAGCGCTACAACTTCGGCAAGATCGACGTCGAGACCAAACTGAAGGACGTGAACGTTGACACGCTGCGTCCTTTGCTCACGACCGAGGAAGGCGACACATACAACGCAGACGAGGTGGAGAAGTCGATCCAGGCGCTGACCGATGCGGTGGGCAATCTCGGTTTCGCCTTTGTCGACATCGAGCCGGCCGTCAATCGCGACCGTGAGAAGAGGACGATCGATCTGACCTATCAGATAGCCGAGGGGCCGCGCGTCTATGTCGATAGGATCGACATCGTTGGCAATGTGCGCACGCTCGACAAGGTGCTCAGGCGTGAATTCCGCCTGGTCGAGGGTGACGCCTTCAACGCCGCGAAGATTCGGCGCTCCCGCGATCGCATTCGGAGTCTCGGGTTCTTTGACACGGTGGATGTCACGGCTGAGCCCGGCGACAGCCCGGACCGCTCGGTGATCAGGGTGGATGTCGAGGAGAAGTCGACGGGCGAGCTTTCCTTTGGCGTCGGCATTTCGAGCCTGGATGGGCCGCTGGCCGATGTCAGCATCACCGAGCGCAATCTGCTCGGTCGGGGGCAGGACCTGAAGCTTGGCCTCACGGTTTCCGGCCGGCGCCAGGAAGCCGACATCAGCTTCACGGAGCCCTATTTCCTCGACCGCAACATCTCGGCCGGGTTCGATATTTTCCGGCGCACGACTGACTTCCAGGACGAAAGCTCGCACGAAGAGGAAAATACCGGCTTCGGCCTGCGCATGGGCTATTCGATCACCGAAGAACTCAGCCACAGCCTGAATTATCGGCTGAGCTTCGATGAGTTGAACGACGTGCCTGACACCGCGTCGCGCTTCATCCAGGCGCAGGTCGGAAAGTCGACAAAGTCATCAATCGGCCACAGTCTGCTCTACGATGAGCGCGACAGCCGGATTGACACGCGCGAGGGCTATTATGTGGGCATGGGGCAGGAGTTCGCCGGCGTCGGCGGCACGGTCTACTATGTCCAGCAAACAGCGCGCGCCGGCTATTACTACCCGCTCGGCGATGATTGGGTCGCCTCGGTCAATGCGCGTTTCGGCTACATCGCCGGCTTGGGAGAGGACGTTCGGGTCATTGATCGTTTCACTCTCGGCGGCAACTCGAACTCGCTGCGCGGCTTTGAATCGAGTGGTGTCGGCCCACGCGACATCACGACCGACGATGCGCTTGGCGGCAATATCTTCTACTCGACGTCGATCGAGCTCACGACCCCGATACGGATCATCCAGGACGTCGACATCCGGGGTAGCGTCTTCACGGATATCGGCAGTCTGTTCTCCGTCGATGACAAGGGGCCGGAAGTGGCGGACGAAGGCAGCCCACGCGTGGCCGCCGGCATCGGGTTCTCCTATGTCTCACCGTTCGGCCCGATCCGGGTGGATTTCGCTCAGGCCTTCGTGAAGGAGGACTTTGACAAGACAGAGCTTTTGAGGTTCAGTTTCGGCACGAGGTTATAGAGGTCATAGATGATGTTTAGATTCACGATGCTGCCCGCCGTGGTCGCTTTGGCGCTCGCGGCGCTCCTGTTCGGCGGTACGCCGGTGCCAGCGGCCGAGGCCGCAAACAAGCCCGCGATCGTTGCCGTCGTCGACGTGCAAATCATCTTGGGCGAAGCGACGGCGATGAAGTCGATCCAGAAGCAGGTTGAGGAGAAGCGCAGCCAGTTCCAGATCGAGATCTCCAGCCAGGAAAAGCGCCTGCGCGATCAGGAGCAGGAGTTGAAGAGCCAGCGGTCAGAGCTGGCGGCCGATGCGTTCGAGGCCAAGCAGCGCGACTTCGAGGCGCAGGTGGCGTCGGTGCAGCGCGATGTGCAGGAACGCCGCAAGGTGCTCGACGAGGCCTATGGCGACGGGCTCAAGGCGGTGCAGAAGGAGCTGCAGGAGGTTCTGGCGAAGCTCGCCAAGGAGCGCGGCTATACGCTGGTGTTTCCGACGGCCCAGCTTCTATACGCCGACGGCTC
>VGET01000045.1 GCA_016869195.1 Alphaproteobacteria bacterium
AGAGGACGGGGAGAATCAGCGCAAATCGGCCTGCGATGAATCGCAACATGTCGACCTTGCCGATCCGGACTCTTGTCCTCGGGGCTACTACGTCACTACATGAAGACGACGGCGGTGAATGGGTCTCACGAGCCACTCACCGCCATCCCTTATAAGGCTACTCCGCGAGCTCGACCACCGAGAAGTCGTACCAGTTCTCCTGGGCGTTTGAGAACTTCTTGACCTTCGGGCTCAACACCAGAGGGTTGTAGTAGACGAACTTCGGCATGTAGGCGAAGTCCTGCCCCATCATGATGTCATTGGCCTTCTGGTAAAGCTCAGCGGCCTTGGCCTCATCGCGCGTCTTGAGCGCCTCGTTGAACAGCTTGTCGACCTCCGCATTGCAATACCAGGAGATGTTGAAGCCGTTCGGCGGCTGTGAATCGCAGCGCGCCATCATCTGCGTCCAGAAGGGGATCGACCAACCCCAGCCGATCTCGTTCATGTGGACGGTGGGCTCCATGCCCTTCAGCCATTTGCCGAGATAAGTGATCCACTCGATCTTGTTGAGCTTGACCTCGATGCCGACCTTCTTCAGGTCGCGCTGAATCCACTTCTCCCAAACCTCGTTGTAGCCGTACTCATAGATGTCGAACTCGAGCTTGAGCGGCTTGTCGGGTCCATAGCCGGCCTCGGCAAGCAGCGCCTTCGCGCCCTCGGGGTCATATTTGAACGGCTGGTAGCCGGCCTTGTACGCGTAGGTGCCGGGCGAGAGCATGCCGTATTCCGGGCGACCGGTGCCCTTCAAGATGTCAGTGGCGATGCCATCGCGGTTGACCGCCATGTTGATCGCCTTGCGGATCCGAACGTCCTTCATGATCGGATCCTTGTGATTGAAGAAGACAAGCCAGATCGAGGGGATATTGCCGTTGGTCGAAATCTGGAAGCCTTCGCTCTTGAGGCTCTCGAGCTCGTCCCACGGTGCCTCATTGATCATGGAGACTTCGCCGGACCGAATCGCCGCCAGCCGTGTCGCCTGATCCGCCATGGGGCGGAAGATCAACCGATCGATCTTGGCCTTCTCACCCCAATAGCCGTCGAACTTCTCAAACACGACCTTCACGTTCTGCTCGCGCTCGACGAACTTGAAGGCGCCGGTGCCGACCGGGTGCAGCGCGACGTCGGTATTGCCCCACTGCTCGACCGACTTCGGGCTCATCATCATCGGCATGCCGCAGGCCTGCACGCCCATCTGCAGCCATTCATAGTTCGGCTCGTTCAGCGTGACCTTGAGCTCGAAATCGCCGGTCCTCTCGACCGACTTGATCCAGCGCGTGTAATACGCCATGTAGGCGGCCGCCTGGTCATAGAACTGCTTGGCGCTCTTGTCCATGAAGCGGTCATAGTTCCACTTGGCGACATCCGCATTGAAATCGGTGCCGTCATGGAACTTGACGCCCTGGCGCAGCTTGAACGTATAGACGAGGCCGTCATCGGAGACGGTCCAGGATTCGGCGAGTGCCGGCTTCAGCTTGGCACGCGTCTCTTCGGGCTTGGCGAGGTCGAGCATCACCAGCCCTTCGAACATGTTGTGAATCGCGTTCGTGGTGTACCAGCTGCAGGTCGCGTGGGGGTCGAGGATATTCATCTCGCTCGACATGCCCCAGATGAACGTGCCGCCCGCCTCGGCGCTGCTCGGTGTGGCGCCGGCTCCGATCGCCGCTGCTCCGGCCAATACGGTTGCGAACGCCAGTCCCTGTATCCGTCTCAAGCCCATTTCGACAACCCCCCATCTGGATTAGCTAAGCCATTGCTGGCGTTGCCGCCGGCTGCGGCACGGCGCAGCTTTCCCGAATTGCCAGCGCGTCTCGGCCTCTGCAGCCGACCTCTCGCGCGGCGTTCCGATTTGAAGAACAATCCCCCGTCACCTGCCCAAGGGTTCGTTGCAACCGCGGAAACGCGGTTGCATCCCAGGGTCATTCTTCAACACTGTTGATCAGATTACCATGGCGAATAGGCACTGCAATCCGTTTCCGTGCCTCGGCTGTCGAATTCGAGGCTCGGTGCCGAACCGGCCAATGCTGTCATGCGGGGCCGGTCTGAAGAAAGAGACGCAGCGACGGGGGGAGCCGTGAGCGCACCAAAGGTCTATCTCGCCGGCCCCGATATCTTTCTGGCAAACGCGAAGGACGTGGCCGCTTGGCAGAAGGACGTGTGCTTGCGTCACGGCCTGACGCCGCTGCATCCGATGGACAACAACCTCGATCTATCAGGCGATCCTGCGGCCTTGGCGATGCGCATCTATCAAGCCGATGTCGGGCAGATGGTGGAGGCCGACGCGATCTGCGCCAACATGAACGACTTCATCGGCGCGGACCCCGATTCCGGCACCTGCTTCGAGGTCGGGTTCTTCGCGGGCTTCAACATGGCGTTGCGGCTCCTGAAGGCGACGAAACCCGAGAAGCCGATTTACGGCCATGTCGATGCTGCCGACACCTATGAGGAACGGATCGCGCGTTGGAGGGCTGGGCAATCTTCCACGAAAGACCTGGAGCGTTGGCGCTTCAGCACGATCGACATGCACATCAATCTGATGATGGAGATGGCGATGGCATCGAGCGGCGCCTTCATCACCGCCGGCTTCGAGGCGTGCGTAGCGCGGATCGCCGCAGACTGGCGCACCGGAAGATTCGCCGCGCCATCTCGTTAGCTGCCGTTGCGACCTATTGCGGACGGCGCGGTGGGCAGGTCGGAATGGTGAGCGTCGGCTCAGGCAGCTTGGTCAGCGCATCGCCGCAGGCGCGGTTGAGCTGCTCCTGCGTCAAGCCATAGCTGTAGGTCAGGTCGACCTTGCTCAGATCGCAGCCCGGGCACGAGCCGCTTGACTGGAAGCGCGCCAGATCGGCCGCATCGAACGCCATTGTCGGTGACGCGCCAAGAAAGAGGATCGCAGCCAACGAGGATGCGCGGATCATGTCGCTTCCGCCCCTTCGGTTGTTTTTGCCATCAGCGCAAGGTCGCCGCCGATCGCGGCCGTATTCTCCGACAATGTTGTCTCGCGCGCAAAGCGGTGAAGGTAGTAGGGCCCGCCGGCCTTGGGGCCGGTACCCGAGAGGCCGGAGCCGCCAAAGGGCTGCACGCCGACGACCGCGCCGATCATGCTGCGATTGACGTAGATATTGCCGGCCGGAAGCGCATCGGCGACATGGCGTTGAAATGCGGTAATCCGACTGTGAATGCCGAGCGTCAGGGCGTAGCCGGTTGCCCGTATGCGTGCAAGCACGGCATCGAGCTCATCGGCGTCATAGCGCACGATCGGCAGAATCGGGCCGAAGATCTCTCTGGTCGGCGCGTCATCCGGCGCAACCTCGATGGCGACCGGCGCAACGTACCAACCGCGCTTGAGCGCGGGCGAGACAGGCGCACGTCCGATCGATTGCCCGCGCGAGAGCATTGCGTCAGCCTCTTGAGCCAACATGCGCATGGCGTCGTCATCGATGACGGGACCGACGTCGGTCGCCGGGTCGGCGGGGTCGCCAAGCTCGAGCTCGGCCAGTGCGCCCGCGAGTTTTTCTTCAACCGCGTCGGCGATCTCGCGCTGCAGATAGAGGACACGGAGTGCGGAGCAGCGCTGGCCCGCGCTGTTGAAGGCCGAGATTGTCACATCACGCGTGACCTGTTCGACAAGCGCCGAGCTGTCGACGATCATCGCATTGATGCCGCCGGTCTCGGCGATGAAGGGCACAATCGGTCGCTCCACCTGGCCGAGCGCGCGCTGAATCAGCTTGGCGGTCTCGGTCGAGCCGGTGAACGCCACGCCGGCGATGCGCGGATCGCCGACCAGCGCAGCCCCTACCGTCGCGCCTTCACCGCAAATCAGTGCGAGCGCGTCGCGTGGCACGCCGGCATCGTGCATCAAGGCGACCGCGCGCGCGGCAGTCAGCGGCGTCTGCTCGGCCGGCTTGGCGATAACGGTGTTGCCTGCGGCCAGCGCTGCGGCAACCTGGCCGGTGAAGATGGCGAGCGGAAAGTTCCACGGGCTGATGCAGGCAAACACGCCGCGACCCCCGAGCGAGATGGTGTTGCGCTCGCCGGTCGGGCCCGGAAGGCGCATCGGTCCGGAGAACTCGGTCCGCGCGCGTGCCGCGTAGTAGCGCAAAAAGTCAATCGCCTCGCGCATCTCGGCCAGCGCATCGGGCAAGGTGCGGCCGCCTTCGCGCACGATGACGGAAATCAGGGCGACGCGCTCGCGCTCAAACAGATCAGATGCGGTCTCCAGGATCGTCGCACGCTCGATGGCAGTTCGGCGCGACCACGCAACAAATGCGGCGTCAGCATGCGCCACGGCGTCGGCCACATCGGCCACGTCATTCTCGACGACTGAGTCGAGCGGCACATCGTGGTCGGCGGGCTCACGTCGCGCCGATGACTGTGGGACGGCCGCGCGGTCCGCCTTGATGCGTGCGACCAGCGCGTCCAACACGGCGCGATCGCTGAGGTCGAGCCCGGTCGAGTTCACGCGATCAGGAAACAGAAGAGCCGGCCTCGGCACCGGACGCCCGCTGGCGGTCAGCAGGCGATCGGGATCGGTGACGATGCGCTCGAGTGGCAGCGATTCATCGACCACCTGATGAACGAACGACGTGTTGGCGCCATTCTCGAGCAGCCGCCGCACCAGATAGGGCAGGAGCTCGTCATGCGCGCCGACCGGCGCGTAGACTCGCACCCGATGGTCGGGCGCCAGGCGCTCGGCGATCAGCTCGTAGAGCACATCACCCATGCCGTGGAGCTTTTGGAACTCGTAGCGTCGCTCGCTGCCCGCCATTGCCAGCACCTCGAGCACGGTGCGCGGATTGTGCGTGGCGAATTGACCGTAGAGCCGGTCGGACGCTTTCAGGATACGTGCGGCGGCGGCTCGATAGGACAGGTCGGTCACGGGCTTTCTTGTGAACACCGGATAGTCGGAGAGGCCGCGTTCCTGCGCCGACTTAATCTCGCTGTCCCAATAGGCGCCCTTGACCAGCCGAACCATGAAGCGACGTCGGGTGTCACGTGCAAGATCATCGAGCCAATCGATCGTCGCGACCGCACGCTTCTGATAGGCCTGCACCGCGAGGCCGAGGCCATCCCAATCATCGAGCGCAGGGTCGCGCGCGAGCCGCTCCAGCAGGTCGAGCGAAAGGACCGGGCGGTCGGCTTCTTCGGCATCAATCGTGAACGAAAGCGCCGCCTCGCGTGCGGAGCGCGCAAGCGAGGCGAGTGTCGGCAGCAGCTCCTTCATCACGCGCGCGCGTTGCGCCTCTTCGTAACGCGGATGCAGCGCCGAGAGCTTGATCGAGATGCCGTCATTCTCCGCGGGCCGATCACCGCGTCGTGTGGTAGCCAATGCCGCGATGGCTTGCGCATAGGATTCGGCGAAGCGGTCGGCGTCAGCGGCCGAGAGGGCCGCCTCGCCCAGCATATCGAAGGAAAAGCGATGGTGCGCCGGCTGATCAGAGACGCGCCGAAGCGCGGCTTCGATGGATTCACCGAAAACGAATTGCTGGCCCATCAGGCGGAGCGCCGTCCGGATCGCCTGGCGCGCCACGGGCTGGCCGATGCGCCCAAGCACGCGCCTGAACATGTTGAGCGCGTTCGTCGGGTTTGTCTCACCCCACTCGAGCAGACGACCCGTCAGTGCCAGGCCCCAAGTTGAGGCATTGACCATGAGCGAGGCGGAACGCCCGAGCCGGTCGTCCCAGTCGAGATCGCCGAGCTTGTCGTCGAGCAGCGCGTCGATCGTCGCCGTGTCGGGTATACGCAACAGCGCCTCCGCCAGGCACATCAGCGCAACGCCTTCCTCGCTCGACAGACGGTATTCGGCGAGAAAGGTCTCGACGCCGAGGCGCTTCGGCATCAGCTCTCGAATCTGCGCGGAAAGGGCGAACGCGTCGCGTTCGACGCGCTCCAATGCGTCGGTGTCGAGCGCGAAAGCCGATTTCAAGGCGGCAAGGCAAGTGTCCTCGCCGGCAAGCTTGAGGTTGCCAAGGCGAATCGCAGCGGATTCGGGTGCGCTCATGGCACAAGAGTAATCTAGAATTTCCTCGCCTTGCAGTGTGCCATACGAACGGGTGATTGCGGTTCGCGCCCGACTGCCGAAGAATGAACCGGCTGCAGGTGTTTGTCAGGGAGAACGACCGTGAAGGGTACGCTCACGCTTGATCGCATCGGCTACACCATGCCGGCGGATGCGCCGGCCTTCGCCACGCCGCCCTACTACTATAAGAACATCCAGGCGATCGCGGTGGCGTTCGAGACCGATCCGAAGGAGGCGGCCGCCGCGCTGCCGGTACCGCTTACTCTAAAGGAGCCGGCGACGGCGGCGCTCTCGTTCTACGATTATCCGTGGTCGACGCTCGGGCCCTACAAGGAGGCCATCCTTGCGCTGATGTGCGAGTATCAAGGCCGCACCATGGCCTATATCCAGCAGATCATGGTCGACACCGAGCCGCCGATGCTGGCCGGCCGCGAGATCTGGGGTTTTCCGAAGAAGCTCGCGACCATCACCTATCAGGTCGAGCGCGACATGCTGTTCGGCACCATGGAACGGCCGAAGGGCATCAGGCTCGCAAGCGCGATCGTGCGGCCCGAGCGCCCCGCGGGTCCCGATGTTCGCCCGATCGCCAACGCGGTCAGCCTGCGCATCATTCCGGTGTGCGACCCCGACGCGAAGAAGCCACTCTGTGCCGAGATCGTGGAAACCAACGTGCAAATCACCATGCGCGATGCGTGGGAAGGCACGGGCTCGGTGGCGTTCGCCGAACATTCCGCGCTCGATCCGTGGGATCGTTTTCCGGTCCGGCGAATCACCAAGGCGGTACACATGACCTACGACATGGTGTTGCCGGTCGGTCGCGTGATCGAGCGGCTTTAGGGCAGAGCGCGGGTGTGAAAACGCGTTGACACCCCATGGGCGGTCCATCATCGTTCTATACGATTTTGTAGGACAATGTAATCGCCCGTCGCTCGCCGGGGGAGGTCCGGGGCAGCGACGGTGGAGGCATGAACGCGGCGGTCGAGCCGGTTCAAGCCGCGCGGAACGGAGCCGCGAAAAGCGGCTGCAAGTCGGGCGCTGAATACGAGGCTGGCGTGTCGTATCAGCGTGGCAGGAGAGGCAACCGGAACCTAGGGAGGTCTGCATGAGAGGTTCGGTGAAGAAGGCATTTGTCGGTGCGGCCGTGGCCGCTGGGCTCGCTGTCGGCGGCTCGGCGGCGCAGGCCGAGGATGTGTTCAAGTTCGGCGGCGTGTTCACGCTGTCCGGCCCCGCGTCGTTCCTCGGCCTGTTCGAGGAAGCCGCGGTCAGGCTGGCAGTCGAGCAGTTCATGAAGGGCGACTGCATCGTCGAGGCCATTCCGGCGCAGCCCTGCGAGGGCGGCGGCCTCAAGATCGGCGACAAGAAGATCCCGATCGAGTGGAAGGCCTATGACGACGTATCCGAAGACAAGAAGTCGATCGACGCGGTGACCCGCCTCGTCGAGCAGGATGGCGCGCGCGCCATCTGGGGTCCACGCATGAACTCGGCGGTGCTCTCGGCCGCCTCGATCCTCGATCCGCAGAGCATCATCAGCATCTGCGCGATCTGCTCGAGCCCGGCGATGACGGTCGGCCGCAAATGGGGCCACGACATCACCGACACCGGCGTGATCGAGAAGCACGCCATCTCGAAGTTCATCAGCGAATCGCCGGAGAGGCTCAAGGAGCACGGCATCGATCCGAAGATCTTCGAGGGCCGCAAGAAGACCGGCTTCATCGGCCGCAACGAGCTCTACACCGTGCACGGCTCGATCGGTTGGGAAGAGGGCCTGAAGCAGTGGGGCGGCAAGTACAGCTACAGCGACGCTGACAAGGTGCTCTTCCCGCAGGGCACGACCGACTTCGCGCCGTTCGTGGCCAAGCTCGCCGAGCAGAAGCCCGACATCGTGATGATGGACTCCTACATCGTTCCCGACATGCTCGCGATCATGAAGGAGATGAAGAAGCAGGGCCTCGATTTCGAGACCGGCAAGATCGTTCTTCTCGGCAATGACGTGCTGATGCTCCAGTTCCTCGTCGACCTGGCGAAGAAGGAAGGCATCAACATGTCGTCGGGCTATGTCTGGGGCTGGCAGGAGCACAATCCGGCGCAGGACCCGGCGACGCTCGCCCGCGTCGAGAAGTACGTCAAAATCTACAACGAGAAATATGGCTCGACCGAGGTCGGCAATTCGAGCCCATTCGATCGCGGCGCCTATGACGCGGCGATCTGGTTCCTCTATGGCGTTCAGGCGGCCGGCACGATCACCGACAATGCGGCGATCGTGAAAGCGTGGCGCAGCCTGAAGATCAACGGACTGCGTGGCCCCGAGAACCAGTTCTTCGTACGGCCCGACACAGGCGAGGTGACCGGCCAGCTGATGGCGACCGAGTACATCATCGGCGTCAAGGACGACAAGGTATTCTACACTGGCATCAACTATCGCGACGATCTGTTCTTCGGCCCCTATGTCTATGGCGACAAGCTGCCGAAGTGACCGCTTGAGCTTGACTTGCGTCGTTTAGGCTTGGATTGACGGGGCGGCGCTCCATCGCGTATGGGGCGCCGCCCGTTCCCGGGTCATTCTCCGGATTGCCGATCAAACGCGCGGCCGAGTGCCGGGTTTCCGACAGCTGAGGGTCTCGACCGTTGAGCGCCTTTGCCCAGCAACTGATCTACGGCACGTCCTATGGCATGAACCTCGCGGTTGCGGCCGCGGGGCTCGCGCTGCTCTTCGGCGTCTATCGCGTTATCAATCTCGCCCATGGCCAGCTGATCATGTTTGGCGGTTACATCGCCTATGTGGTCACCACGGGCCTGGGATTGCATTTCTTCGTCGGATTCGCCGCCGCGATGGTCGCCATGGGCGTCGCCGGCGTCATCCTCGAAATCAGCGTCTTTCGCATCCTGCAGCGTCGCCCGGCGACTGACCAGCTGCTCGCCTCGCTCGGCGTCTACATGATGATCGGCATTCTGGCGCTCCGCATCTGGGGCGACTTCGAAGCGCGACCGATCAACATGCCGGGCGAGGAGGGTGCAATTCTCCTCGGCGAGGATATCCGCATCGACTTTGCGCGTATCGTGACCATCGCGATCACGATCGCGGTCTTTGCGGTGCTCTATTTCGTGGTCTACCGCACGCACCTCGGGCGCACCATGCGGGCGACCGCGCAGGGCCCGGAGACGGCGACGCTAATGGGCATCCGAAAGCGCGAGGTTGCGGCTCTCGTGTTCTTCATTGCCGGCGCGCTCGGCGGTGCCGCAGGTGCCATGTTGGGCGGCCTCTTCAATGTGCGCCCGGACATGGGCTTTCAGCCGCTCCTGATGGCGCTCATCATTATCATCTTCGGCGGCATGGGCAGTCTGATCGGCGCCATCATTGCCGGCCTTGTGCTCGGCATTCTCTATAACCTAACGGTCTTCTATGTGGGCTCGAAGCTCGGCGATCTGGTGCCGTTCGCCGTCCTGCTGATTATTCTGATGGTGCGGCCGCAGGGCCTGTTCGGCCTGCCGGGCAGGCGTGCGTGATGATCGAGAGCCTGCTGCCCACCCGCAGCGCGCGCGCCATTGTCGGATGGTCGATCGTTGCCGCCATCCTCGTGCTGCTCTGGGTGCTGGTCGACAACAACTACTACCTCCGCCTGCTGATCAGCGCGGGGATCGCAATGATCGGCGTGATCCCCTTTGGCCTTCTGATGGGCCACATGGGCTATATGGCGATGGGCCAGGGCGGCTTCATCGGCGTCGGCGCCTATGTGGTGGGCTGCCTCACGGTGCAGCGCTTCGAGATCGACATCTGGGCGGCCCTGCCGATCGCCATTATGGTCGTGGGCGCGCTGGCCTACGCCTTTTCCTTCGCGCTGTTTCGGTTGCGCGGCTACCACTTCTCGATCGGGACGCTCGCGCTCGGCCAGCTCCTCTATCTGGCCTTTGATAGCTGGGAGTGGGCGACGGGCGGGCCGCACGGCACGAGCGGCATCCCGCGTCCCGCGATCGGCGAATTCGTGTTCGCCACCAATTCGCGCTTCCTGATTATCGTTTCGGTCTTCGTCTTTCTCGCGGGCTTCACCTCCTGGTGGCTGGCACGCGGCCATGTCGGCCGGGCGCTCAATGCCATCCGTCAGGATGAGGACCTCGCCGGCGCGCGCGGCCTCGATGTGCTGCGCTACAAACAGCTCATCTTCACGTTCGCGGCGGTCTGGGCCGGCCTCGCGGGCGGGCTCTATGGCTCGATGCAGATTTCGATCGACCCGAGCTCGTTCACGATCTGGGGCTCATTCCAGTACGTGATCTATGTGATCATTGGCGGTGCCGGCACGCTGCTGGGCCCGGTCATCGGGGTCATTTTCATTACCGTCCTGGATCAGCTGATCGCCGATGTCGGCGTCTGGAATCAGATGATCCTCGGTGCGCTGATTGTGATCACCGTGCTCTTCTTCCGCGGCGGCCTGTGGGGCGGCATCCGCATGCTGTGGGCGCTGGCGCTCAAAAATCGGAGCGCAGATCGCTCAGCTGTGTCGACCCAGGCGGGCGCCGCCGAGTAGCGCCATGGATCCGATTCTCGAAATCCGCGATCTCTCCAAGCGCTTTGGCGGCGTCGAGGCCGTCAAGGCGGTCTCCTTCGACGTGCCGCGCGGCAGCCTGGTCGGCCTGATCGGGCCCAATGGCGCGGGCAAGACCACCTTCGTCAATCTGGTCAGCAAGCACGAGAGCCCGGACACAGGCTCGGTGCTGCTCGACAAGCGCCCGATTCATCGGCTGCCCTCGTTCAAGGTGGCGCGCGCCGGCCTCGCGCGCACCTATCAGAAGAACCGCCTTTTTTTCGAGGAATCGGTGAGCGAGAACATCCGCACGGCCATGATCTGGGGCGGCGCGGCCAAGCACCAGGACCTTTCCTATCCCGGCCTCAAGGGCAAGGAGGAGGAGCGCACGGCCGAGCTTATGGAGTTCTTTGCGCTCACCGCCCAACGCGATGCGCTGCCGAGCGGCCTCAGCCACCTGCATCGCCGTCGCGCCGAAGTCGCGCAGGCGCTCGCGCTCGCGCCCAAGCTCCTGATGCTGGATGAGCCATTCGCAGGCTTCAGCCGTGAAGAGGCCTTCGATCTGATCGATCACCTGAAGGTCTGTCAGAAGGGCGGGCTTACCATGTTGCTGATTGACCACAACATGGAGGTCATGCTCGAGGTCTGCGAGTATCTGTTCGTCATGCACCATGGCGCGTTGCTTGCCTCGGGCACATCGGCCGAGGTGCGGGCCAACCCCGAGGTCATCAACGTGTATCTCGGCGCGGAGACCTGATCGTGCTCGAGATCAGGAACCTCGTGCTGGCCTATGGCGTGAACCGCGTGGTGCGCGATGTCAGCTTTGCGGTACAGCCGGGGGAGGTGTTCGCGCTGCTCGGGCCGAATGGTGCGGGCAAGACCTCGATCTTGCGCGCGGTCAGCGGCCTTGTGCCCGCGGTGTCAGGCGACATCCTGTTCCAGGGCAAGTCGCTGCTGAAGCGAAAGCCTCACGACATTGTGCTCGGCGGCATCGCCCACGTGCCCGAAGGCCGTCAGATTTTTCCAGAAATGAGCGTGCACGACAATCTGCTGGTCGGCGCTACCGTGCACATCCACAAGCGTGAGCGGGTGCGCGAGCTCGAGGCTCGATGCCTCAGCCTCTTTCCGATCATCAAGGAACGTGCGCGTCAGGCGGGCGGCACGCTCTCGGGCGGCGAGCAGCAGCAGCTGACGATCGCGCGCGGCCTGATGGCGGACCCCAAGCTCCTGATCGTCGATGAGCCGACGCTCGGCCTCGCGCCCGCCATCATCAACGTGGTCGCCGACTCATTCCGCAAGCTTCGCGAGCTCGGCCTCACCATCGTCGTAGCCGAGCAGAACGCCGACTTTGCGCTCAAGGTCGCGGATCACGGCGTCGTGCTCGCGAGCGGCGAGATCACCTATGCCGGCACGGTGAAGCAGCTCAGTGATCGCGAGATTTTGCGCAAGGCCTATATGGGCGCCTAGCGCTCGCACGTCTTCGCGCCGCCTGCCATTGACGTCATGCCTCCGAGATCAAAGATGGTAGCGACACAAACCTCGGCCGCGGAGTCGCCATGAGTGTTGCCATCTCAAACCATCCGGCATCGAACGGGGCCGGCCGTTCAGTCGTGAAAACCGTGCGCGGCATGGCGGCGAGCGACGGGGCGGGTGTCAGGCTCAGCCGCGTGATCGGCCAGCCCGCGCTGCCTGATCTCGATCCCTTCCTGATGCTGGATGAATTTCGCTCGGATGACGCGAAGGACTACATCGCGGGCTTTCCCGACCACCCGCATCGCGGTTTCGAGACGGTGACCTACATGCTCGCCGGGCGTATGCGTCACGGCGACAATCAGGGCAACACCGGTCTTCTGCGCGCCGGCAGCGCACAGTGGATGACGGCCGGGCGCGGCATCGTGCATTCCGAGATACCGGAGCAGGAGAACGGCCTCATGTGGGGCTTCCAGCTCTGGGTCAATCTGCCGGCGCGTCTCAAAATGACGGCGCCGCGCTATCAGGATATCGAGCCCGAGGCGATTCCAACCGTGGCGTTGGGAAACGGCGCAACGGTTCGTGTGGTTGCCGGGCGCGTTGGCGACACGTCGGGACCGGTCAGCGGCGTCGTTACCGAGCCGATTTATCTCGACTTTGCGCTGTCGGCCGGCGGCGAGATCTCGCAGGCGCTGCCGAGCAGTCACAACGCGTTCCTTTATGTCTATGACGGCGCTGCGCGGGTCGGTTCGAGCCGTCTGGAGCGGGGCACGCTCGGCGTGCTCGGGCCGGGTGAGCGTGTCGAGGTGGCGGCAGAGGCGGACAAGCCCGCGCGCTTCATTCTGGTTGCCGGCAAGCCGATCGGCGAGCCGGTCGTGAAGTACGGCCCGTTCGTCATGAACACCGAGAGCGAGATCCGCCAGGCGATCACGGATTTCCGCGCCGGGCGATTCTAGCCGGGGCATTCCGCAAGTTCTTCCTTGATCGACGGCGCAGCCCCCGGCAGGGTTCGGCGCGAAGGGCCGCGCTGCGCGCGTGGTCGAACCGGTCAAGGAGATGCCGCGTGAAGTTCGGTCTGTTGTTCGCCTATCAGGTGCCGCCCACGAGCGGCATTGCCTGGCACGAGCCCTATCAGGACATGCTGAGCTGCCTGCCGCGGGCGGAAGAGCTCGGCTATGTCTCCGCCTTTCAGGCGTCCCATCATGTGCAGAAGGATGGCTTCTGCCCGTCACCCTTGGTCGCCATGGCGGGTGCCGCGGCCGTGACCAAGACCATGCGCATCGGGACGAGCGTTCTCCTGGTGGCGTTGTATGCGCCATTGAAGCTCGCCGAGGATGTCGCGGTGCTCGACAACCTGTCGCGCGGGCGCTTCGTGTTCGGTATCGCGCCCGGCTATGTGACCAAGGAATTCGCGGCCCATGGCGTGCCGCGCGACGAGCGGGGCCCGCGCTTCGAGGAGGCGATCGACCTGATGGTCAAGGCCTGGACCTCGGACACGTTCTCGTTCGATGGCCGCTTCTTCAAGATCCCCGAGGCCCAGCTCACGCCGAAGCCGGTGCAGAGGCCACATCCGCCGATCTGGTACGGCGTTTCCCATCCGGCGGCACTGAAGCGCGCGGCCAAGCGACGCTTCGTGCAGATCATGTCGCCGCGCCACGGCATCGCCGAGCTGAAGGAGCATTATTCGACCTACGAGAACGCGGCGAGGGCCGAGGGCTTCAAGATCCCTGAGCGCCCGATCATTCGCCAGGTGTTCGTTGCAGAGACCACCGAGAAGGCCGAGGCGCTCGCCGCACCCGCCGTGAATTATCTCTATCGCGAGCTCTATGGCGCGGCTTCAGCGGCCGGCGATCGCGTGTTGCGCACCGACACCGGCCAGGTCATCGCCAATAGCGGCGATGTCGAGTTCGAGAACTTCAAGGCCCGCTACATCATCGGCAATCCCGATTTCGCGATCCGCCAGATCAAGGAGTATGAGCGCGAGCTCAACCCAAGCGAGATGATCTGCTGGATGCACATGCCGGGCATTCGTGGGGCGGACGCGATGCGTTCGGTCGAGCTGTTCGCCAAAGAGGTCATGCCGGCGTTCCGCTGACCCGGGTCGGACGGCTTCCGCCCGTCCCAACCGCGTCAATCCGGATGCGCGCCCCCAGCCATTGACCTATGATCGCATCGGCCGCACGGCGCGGTTTGGCGAGCAGGGAACCCGGCCCATGGCGATGATCGGCGAGTGCCTCGAGTTTCTGGACAAGCGCTTCTATGCGTTGACCGTGCCGACCGCGGTGCTGGAGCGGCTCCATGATGGCTGCCGTTGGGCCGAGGGGCCGGTCTGGTTCGCCGATGCCGGTTTCCTCGCCTGGAGCGACATTCCCAACAACCGCATGCTGCGCTGGGTGCCGGAGCAAGGTGTCGGCGTGTTCCGTGCGAGCGCCAATTACGCGAACGGCAATACGCGGGATCGCGAAGGCCGGCTCGTCACCTGCGAGCATGGCGGTCGGCGCGTAACGCGCACCGAGGCCGACGGGCGCATCACCGTGCTCGCTGATCGATACCAGGGCAAGCCGCTCAACTCACCGAACGACGTGGTCGTGAAATCGGACGGCACGGTGTGGTTCACTGACCCTGACTACGGCATTATGAGCGACTATGAGGGCTACAAGGCGCCGCGCGAGCAGGATGGCTGCTTCGTCTATCGCCTCGATCCGAAGACCGGCAAGCTCGACGTCGTGGTGGACGATTTCGTCAAGCCGAACGGCCTCGCCTTTTCACCCGACGAGAAGATCCTCTACGTCGCGGATTCGGGCGTGACGCACGACCCGAACGGGCCACATCACATTCGTGCCTTTGACGTGGCGGACGGCAAGCGGCTGAAAAAGGGCCGTGTGTTCGCCGAGGTCAACCCCGGCTTTCCGGACGGGTTCCGCCTCGATGTCGAGGGCAATGTGTGGACCAGCTCCGGCTCGGGCATTCAGTGCTATGCGCCCGATGGCACGCATCTCGGCCGCATCAAGGTACCCGAGGCCTGCGCCAATCTCACGTTCGGCGGCGAGCGCCGGAACCGGCTCTTCATCACCGCAACATCATCGCTCTACTCCGTCTTCGTCGGGGTCAAGGGGGCGCAGACACCATGAACACCGCCGCGCGACAGCCGGCCGGCCGGGCTCAGGCCTCGGTCGCCGCCGCCATCCGCCTGCATGCAGCCGACAATGTCGTGGTCGCCGGCCGCGCGCTCTCGATCGGAACCGTGCTCGAGGGCGAGAACATCACCTGCCGCAATGAGATCGCCTCGGGCCACAAGATCGCTGCAGCCGCCATCACCAAGGGCGAGCTGGTGCGCAAATACAACCAGGTCATCGGCGTCGCGAGCGCGCCGATCGCACCGGGCGAGCACGTTCACACGCACAACTGCGTCATGGCGAGCTTCGAGCGCGACTACGCCTTCGGCACCGAGGCGCGCCCGACCGAGTTCGTGCCGGCAGCCGAGCGCGCGACCTTCATGGGCTTTGCCCGACCTGACGGTCGCGTCGGCACGCGTAATTACGTCGCGGTGATGACCACGGTCAATTGCTCGGCCACGGTCGCGCGCATGATCGCCAAGGCGTTCGACGGCGATGCGCTCCGCGCCTTTCCCAATATCGATGGCGTGGTCGCCTTCACCCACGGCACCGGCTGCGGCATGGGCACGACGGGCGAGGGTTTCGATCAGCTCCAGCGCATCATGTGGGGCTATATGCGTCAGCCCAATATCGGCGGCGTGCTCATCGTCGGCCTGGGTTGCGAGGCGAATCAGATTCGCTTCCTGCTGGATATGTACGGGCTGAAGGAAGGGCCGACCTTCCAATTTTACAACATTCAGGATGCCGGCGGCACGCGCGCGGCGGTTGAGCGCGGCATCGAGCATGTCCGCGCGATGTTGCCCCACACCAATGCGATCAGCCGCACAAGCGTCTCGGCCGAGCATCTGATGCTCGCGCTCCAGTGCGGCGGGTCGGATGGTTATTCCGGCATCACGGCCAACCCCTCGCTCGGTGCGGCGGCCGATCTCCTGGTGCGTCATGGCGGCTCGGTGCTGCTCTCCGAAACCCCCGAGATCTACGGCGCCGAACACCTGTTGACGCGGCGGGCGGCGAGCCCGGCGGTGGGCGAGGCGCTGATCGCGCGCATCCGCTGGTGGGAGGACTACACCGCTCGCAATGGCGGCGAGATGAACAACAACCCCACCCCTGGCAATCGCGCCGGCGGGCTGACCACCATCCTCGAGAAGTCGCTCGGGGCGGCGGCCAAGGGCGGCACGACCAATCTCGTCGATGTCTGCCTCTATGGCGCGCCGCCCAAGGCCAAGGGCTTCGTGTTCATGGATTCGCCGGGCTATGACCCGGTCTCTATAACGGGTCAGGTCGCGACCGGCGCCACCATCGTCTGTTTCACCACCGGGCGCGGCTCGGTCTATGGCTGCAAGCCGTCACCGAGCCTCAAGCTCGCCACCAACACGCCGATGTACGAGCGCATGTCCGAGGACATGGACATCAATTGCGGCGAAGTCCTGAGCCATGGTGTGCCGGTCGCCGAGATGGGGGAGCGCATCTTCAAGCGGATCTTGGCGGTTGCTTCGGGTGAGCGCTCGAAGAGCGAGGCGCTGGGCTTCGGGGACAACGAGTTCAATCCTTGGGTGCTTGGCGCCGTGATGTAGCATCGCAAGAACTTCGGCCAGGGAGGGCGCGATGGACTTGATCCTCTCGAATGCGACCGTCGTCACCGCGCATGAAACCTATCAGGCCGATCTCGGCATTGAAGGCGGGAAGATCAAGCAGATCGACCGGGGCCTCGGCCTCGGCCCCGCAGGCCGTACAATCGATGTCGGTGGCAAGCTCGTCATGCCGGGCGGCGTTGATGTGCACACACACGCAGAGTTCAAGCTGCTCGGCCAGGAGACGGTCGACGACTTCTACTCATCTGTCCCCCGTCATCAACCGAGAGACAGATTGAGGGGATAGGCTAAAGGAGGAATTCTGGCTCATCGGAGCCCACCAAGGAGCGCAGATGAGACAGAATTCCGGGCCGTCGGAGACGGCCGAACAGCA
>VGET01000046.1 GCA_016869195.1 Alphaproteobacteria bacterium
TGTCAGATCGTCGCATCCGCCCTGGTGCGGATGGCGGGGGAACGCGCAGATGACAACATAATCTCGCGTGGAAACGGCACGCTTCCGTGCCGAAGCCGCCAGCGAGAGCCTTGGATATCATGCACAACGAAACCGCTCTTGCACCCCTTGGGCACAACATCGGAGAAGCGCCGATTGAGATCGAAGTTCGGCTCTTCAATAGCCTCTCCCGCCACGGCGATGGCCGTGGCGATCGGTTCGCGATCGCGCTTCAGCCCGGAACGACGATCGGCGAGCTCGCGACCCAGCTGGGCATCCCGCGGGCTGCGCTCTTTCTCGTGCTCGTCAATGGTCGCGACATTTCGCCCGGCCTCGTCGGCGGAGGCATTCGTGCCGATCGCGAGATCGAACATGGCGACGTCGTCGCGTTCTCGGGCGCCGTGCCATATAGCTACGGCTACGGCGCACCGATCGTTTGAACCGGGCTTTTCCGGATGGCGCCTCTGTTTGCCGCGTCAGCGCTCATAGCCATAGTCTCGCCGCGCGCCCTCGGGCGTGATCCAGCCCTCGCGAAGGTCTTCCTCGATCAGCACAAGCTCGCGCTCGCGTGGGTTGCCGAGGCCGCCACCGCCCGGCGTGGTCAGCCTGACCCGCTCGCCCGCCCTCACCGTGGCATTCGAGAACTTGCTCGGTGAGACCTTGGAGAACGCATCGGAAAATGCGCGCCAACGGCCGCTATTGCCCTGCTCGATCAGGATCGATCCGCTGGCGGCCGGGCGTCCGCCTTGCACGCCCCAGGGCTGGCGCTTCTGCCGGTCGGACATGAAACTGACCGTGACCTCGGCGCTCTGGCAGCGGAGGGTCTTTGAAAGCGAGAGCCCGCCCCGGTGCCGTCCGGCCCCGCCCGTGTCCGGCAGGAGGCGATACTCCTCAACCAGCCAGGGAAAGCGGGACTCATAGACCTCGACCGGGTTCATGCGCGAATTGCCGTTGATGCAGTTGACGACGTCATTGCCATCGGCGTAGGCGCGGCCGCCCCAGCCCGCCGACATAAAATCATAGCAGACGACGTATTCCTCGAAGCGCGGGTCACTCGCGCCGAACAGGAAATTGCTGTGGGTGCCGGCGTCGGCTGCGAAGGCGCGGTGCGGCACACACTGGGCGAGCGCACCGAGCACGGTGTATGCGATGCGGATATGCGTCTCCGTGTTGCCGCCAACCGAGGGCGCGGGGTAGTTCGCATTGACGATCGTGCCGGCCGGTGCGATCACCTTGATCGGGCGGAAGCAGCCGGAGTTCTTGGGGATCGACGGGTCGGTCAGATGCAGGATCGCGTTATAGGCCGATGACCATGCGACAGAAAGCACGCCATTGATCGGCCCGCGAGCCTGAGGATCCGTCCCGGTGTAGTCGACCACGATTTCGTCGCCCTGCACGTGGCAGGTGACGCGAATCGCATAGGGCCTGTCCTCGATCCCGTCGTCCTCCATGACGTCCTCGAAGCGATAAATGCCGTCCGGGAACTCGCTGAGCTCAGCTCGCATGCGGGCTTCGGCATAGTCGAGCAGATCGGAGATGGTGCGCTCGAAGACCGCCTTGCCGTATTTCCGCACGAGCTCGACCAGCCTCTGCTCGCCGAGGTCCACCGCGCTGATGAGCGCACGGAAGTCGCCATAGTTCTGGCGCGGCGTGCGATAGTTCGCCATCATCAGCTTCCAAACCTCGACGACATCCTCGCCCGCGCTCCTGATCTTGATCGGCGGCACGCGCAGGCCCTCGTGAAACACCTCGGTCGCCTCGCCGGCGAAGCCGCCCGGCACCATGCCGCCGGTCTCGGCGACATGGCCGATCGCCACGGCGAAGCCGATCAGCTCACCGTCGAGGAACACGGGCTTGACGAACGTGTGCTCCGGCGTGTGCATGCCGCCGCGATAGGGATCGTTGTGCACGATGACATCGCCGGGCGCGAGCGTCTCGTTCGGCAGTTCCTCGGCCGTTGTCTTCATGACCAGCGGCATGCCGCCAATCTGCGCCGGGCTGTATTCGGCGCAGGCGATCATATTGCCCTTCGTGTCGCAGAGCCCGCAGGTGAAATCGAGGCCCTCGTTGAAGATCGTCGAATAGGACGTCTTCATCAACGTGATGCCCATCTGGCGGCAAATCGACACCATCGCGGAATCGATGATGTTCATCACGACCATGTCCATCGGACCTGCCTCCGCTCCAGGAATGAGAGCCAGACGCTCCCCGTCATGTGGCGCGCACCGGCGTCATGTGCGGATGCTCAATAAACCATCATGGCAAGCTTTCACCAACTGGAACCGGCCGCCAAGGTCGGGCTTGAACCGGGCCGGCCTACCTTTTCCGCTAAAGGTGCTCGCACATCCAGGGATTCCAGCGGGGCCGCGGCACCACAAATTGCCGCAGGGACCAACAATTGATCGGCGTCAAGGCGCTCACCGGGCAACCTGCAGAAGACTTCAGGCGTGAAACTCTATTCATCTGAAGGGAGCGTGCCATGGCGGGCGGATATATGGGCAAATTGCTGCGCGTCGATTTGACCAGTGGCCGGTGCGTTCCAGCGCCGTTGCCATCGGAAGCCGTGCTCCGAAAATATGTCGGCGGCATCGGGCTCGCGATGCGAATCCTGCTCGACGAAACGAAGCCCGGCACGAAGGCGACCGACCCCGAGGCGCCATTGATGTTCATGACCGGTCCCCTGACCGGCACCTCGGCCCCCAGTTCCTCGAACCTCGCGATCGTCTGCCTCAATTACGACGCGCCCTACGCGGTGGCGACCGGGCACTCCCACGGCTATTGGGCGGCGTACCTCAAGCACGCCGGCTATGAAGGCATTATCATCACGGGACGCGCCAGCAAGCCGGTCTATCTCTGGGTCGACGACGACAAGGTGGAGATTCGCGGAGCGGCCAAGGTCTGGGGCAAGGACACGCGCGAGACCGAGCGACTGGTCAAGCGCGAGCTGGGAGATGAGGAGAAAATCAGCGTTGCCTGTATCGGGCCGGCGGGCGAGGCGATGCTGCATGGCGCTTCGGTCAAGAACGATCGTAATCACGGTGCGCACAAGGGCAGCGTCGGGGCGGTGATGGGTTCGAAGAAGCTCAAGGCGATCGCGGTGCGCGGCACGAAGCGCGTGCCGCTCGCGGACGCCGCCGGCTTCGTCGACGTGACCAAGCGCTGGGACGATTCGATCAAGGCGCCGCGCAAGCCCGGCGAAGGGGCGCCCGCGGTTGGCTCCATCCTGGCCGATGGCGGCATCACGCGCGTCTATCCCTATGTCGGCCAAAAGAACATGGTCGGCTGCAAGAATTACACCGATCCCCTGTGGGGCATCGGCTATGCCGACAAGTTCGCCAAGCGCGCGGCGGACTCATGGACCGTCACGCCCAAGGAGTCCTACAACTGCAGCATCGCGTGCGCCTATGATTGCACGATCAACGAAGGGAAGTTCGCCGACTTCACCGCCAGCATGTGCGGCGGCGGCGAGAACATCGAGGGTGCGGCCGCCATGGTCGGCATCGACAACCCCGATGAGGCGCTGGCGCTGACCGATCATTTCGACGCGATGGGCATCGACTCCTCGGTCGCGGGCGCCCTTATGGGCATGGCCTTCGAGCTCTATGAGCGGAAGATCCTGAGCCCGCAGGATACCGGCGGCCTCGAGTTGAATTGGGGCAATTTCGATTCCGCGGTGCAGCTGCTCAACGACATGATCGCAGGCGAAGGCTTTGGCGGCCGCGTGCTCGCCAAGGGCTTGAAGGAGGCGTCGCGCCTGCTCGGCAAGGAAGCCGAAGCGAGCGTTCTGCACATCCGGGGCGGCGGCCTCAACATGCACGATTGGCGTCCGGCCTGGAGCGTTCTGTTGGGCCAAATCGTGGCCGGCGCCGGCGTGTGCTGGCAGGGGCCGGGCGTCGATGCCTGGACCACGGAGCCCGACCTCGGCTACACCGAATTCGGCACGCCGATGGTGCCCGACGGCAAGGCGGAAGCGGTTGCCAAGACCCAGGCGAAGAAGCTCTGGGAGGATACGCTTGGGGTCTGCTGGTTCGCCTGCTGGGGCGTCAAGGGCGTGCTTGACTATTCGTCGAAGGCGATTGCGCTCGCGACCGGCTGGTCCGATTTCAATCGGAACGAGGCCATGTTGGTTGGTGAGCGCATGATCAACATGCAGCGCATCATCGCAATCAAGCGCGGCTTCAAGCCGAAGGACGAGTTCGACATCTCGGACCGTCTGACCGAGGCCCCGTCCGCCGGGGCCGCGGCCGGCAAGTCGATCAGGCCGCACCTCGAGCACATGGTGGACGAGTACTACCATCACATGGGGTGGGAGAACGCGCGGCCGACGGCGGCAACCTTGCAGCGGGTCGGCCTCGCTGGCGAGCTGTAGCGCGGCCGCCGGGCGGGCCGGACCGCTACCGGCCGCGGCCTGCCCGAGCTCATGGAGCGGCCCAACCGTCTCCGCATGCTCGGCCGGGGAGGCGCAAGGTAGGGCTTGCGCTTCCCCCGGGAACCGGGTGTCTTGGGCCGGCATGAGTGACATCGGCTCGGCCTTCGCAACCGCCTTTGCATTGATCGTTCAGGGCGACACTCACCTCGGCGAGATCGTGCTGCTCTCGCTCCAGGTGAGTGTCGGCGCGGTCATCATCGCCAGCGTGATCGGCCTGCCGCTCGGCGCGGCGGTGGCCATGTTCCGGTTTCCCGGGCGCTCGGTGATCGCGGTGGTGCTGAACGCGCTCATGGGGCTCCCGCCCGTCGTCGTGGGTCTCATCGTCTACCTCTTGCTCTCGCGGGCCGGCCCGTTCGGCACGCTCGGCCTTCTGTTCACGCCGACGGCCATGGTGATTGCCCAGATCGTACTGGTGACGCCGCTCATTGCGGCCCTCGCCAGGCAGGTGATCGAGGACATGTGGACGGAGTACGAAGAGCAACTACGCTCGTTCGGCACCTCAACCGGCCGATCGTTGCGGGTTCTGCTCTGGGATGGACGCTACAGCCTGCTCATCGTGGTTCTGGCCGGCTTCGGGCGGGCGATCGCCGAGGTGGGCGCGGTCATGATCGTCGGCGGCAACATCGATCACGCGACACGGGTCATGACCACGGCCATCGCACTCGAGGTCAGCAAGGGTGATATCGCGCTGGCGCTCGGCCTCGGTATCGTCCTCGTCGCCCTCTCGATCGCGGTGAACGGCGTGGCCTTCGTCCTGCGTCGGACGGTTGCGCCGGGGCGCGCCCGATGAGCAACGCCTCTCGCATTCTGCCGCTCGAGCTTCGGGCCGTGACCTTCGAGACCGAGCGACATCGCCTGATCAAGGAGATGTCGTTTCAGCTCGCGGCCGAGGGGCGCACGATCATCCTCGGCTCGAACGGCGCCGGGAAGAGCCTGTTGCTCCGCCTCTGCCATGGTCTGATCAGGCCGAGCCAGGGCGAGATCATCTGGCAGGGAGCCGCCGGGCGCGACCCGAAGCACTTTCAGGCGATGGTCTTTCAGCGCCCCGTGATGCTGCGACGCTCGGCGGCGGCCAACATCCACTTTCCGCTGTCCATACGCGGCATCCCGCGTTCCTCGCGCCGCCATGTCATCGAGGAAGCGCTCCGGCTGGTGGGGTTGGGCCGCTTTTCGCGGACTCCCGCCCATCTGTTGTCCATTGGCGAGCAGCAGCGCCTTGCGCTCGCCCGTGCCTGGGCGCTCAAGCCCCAGATCCTGTTTCTCGATGAGCCGACCGCAAATCTCGATCCCGCGGCAACTCACGTGATTGAAGAGGTCATCGCGGAAATGGACAGGGCGGGCACCAAGATCGTGATGACCACGCACGACCTCGGCCAGGCGCGTCGCCTCGCCGACGAAATCATGTTCATTCATCGCGGGCGCCTGCTCGAGAAAGCCCCGGCCGCCGCCTTCTTCGACTGCCCGCAGAATGACATGGCCCGGTCGTTTCTGCGCGGCGAGTTGCTCTGGTGGCAGCGCCGCGAATTGACGCCTTGATCGCGTCTCGCGATCGACTGCGCCGCACCGGCGCGTGACGGTCAATCTGCCGACGCGCGCAATGACCGGCCGCAATTGGGATGGCTCCGAACATAACTGGCGGCGCGCGCCAGCCCAATACGGCGCGATCCACTTCCATGATGACGACGTCTATGACTCGGGATGGGACGTTGATTTCGCGCTCGACGTGCCGGAGCGACTGCCCTGCGGCCTCTACGCCGTGCGCTTGCTTGCGGGCAACAGCGAGGAACGCATTCCCTTCGTCGTGCTGCCCAAGCGCGGTGCCGAGAACAAGCTCGCGGTTCTCCTGCCGACCGCGAGCTACATGGCCTACGCCAATGAGGCGATGGGCTTCGCCATGTCCGGCGCCGAGCAGATGACCGGGCAGTTGACGGCGTTCACGCCGACCCATCTCTATCTCAACGAGCACCCGGAATATGGCCTCTCGCTCTACGATTCGCACAGCGACGGCTCGGGCGTCAGCTATTCCTCACGGCTTCGCCCGATTCTCAACATGCGCCCGAAATTTCACTTCCACTGGGCGTGCTATGGCAAGCAGGGCTCGCATCTGCGCGAGTTCAACGCGGACTTGAGCCTGATCGACTGGCTCACCCATATCGGCGCCGAGCACGACGTGATCACCGATGAAGATTTGCACCGCGAGGGCTACGCCTTGCTGAAGCCCTATCGCGCGCTGATCACCGGCGGCCATCCAGAATACACCTCGACCGCGATGCGCGAGGGACTCGCGGCTTTCACCGCGGGCGGCGGGCGCCTGATGTATCTCGGCGGCAACGGTTTCTATTGGCGCATCGCGTTCAGCGACACGCATCCGGGCGCGATCGAGGTGCGGCGCAACGAGGGCGGCATTCGCACCTGGGCTGCGTTGCCGGGCGAGTATTTTATGTCGTTCACCGGCGAATATGGCGGCATGTGGCGCCGGCAGGGCAATTTCGCGCCGCAGGCGCTCTGCGGCGTCGGCTTCACCGCCGAGGGCTTCGACAAGTCATCCTATTATCGGCGCACCAAGGCGAGCTTCGATCCACGCGTCGACTTCATGTTCAAGGGCATCGGCGCGGACGAGCTGATCGGCGATTTCGGCTTCCACGGCGATGGTGCCGCCGGCAACGAGCTCGATCGCGCGGACACGCTGCTCGGCACACCGGCGAACGCGCTCATCGTCGCGCAATCCGAGAACCACACGGCGCTCTACTTCGTGGTCAATGAGGAGGTGCTGGTCAACAACCCGTGGATCGACGGCACCAACAACCCGCTCGTGCGCGCCGACATGGTGTTCTACGAGACCAGCAATGGCGGCGCGGTGTTCTCGGTCGGCTCGATCGCGTACAACCAGAGCCTGGGCTGGAACAACTATCGCAACAACGTCGCGCGCCTGACCGGCAATGTGCTTCGGCGCTTTCTCGACCCGACGCCATTCTGAAATATCGGACACGGGCGACGATCACTGCCCGCGTCAGATTTTCCGACTGTCATAGGCCCAGTGCAGCAGCGCCTGGCGCTGACGTGGCCGGCAGCGGTGATCACATGACTCGCAGGCGCGCTTGATCTGCGCGACATGACGTCTCATCGCCCTCCAGCGCCCGATCTGGCGGCGATCCTCATCCGGCATGCGGCGCCCCATGAAATAGCGGCAGTACCATTGGAACCAGCCGCGCGGATCGTCCGGATGGATCCAGCCATTGCGGCGCCAGACGGAAAGCGGCTGGCTGGCGCGCACGCCAAAATAATTGAGGCGATCATCGAGCCCGGCTGACGAGGTCTTGGCGCGCTCAAACCAGCGCGCGGGAAACTCGCCCCGGCAGTCGTTCAGATATTTGCCGCTGAAAACACCGAGGGCCAGCATCTCCGCGGGTGTCAGCTCGGGCGTGAACTCCGGGTCGAAATTGCGTCCGATCGGCTCGGACAGAACATAGCTGTAACCCTGCTGCATCTTGTCATTGACGACCACGGTCCCTCGGCCACGTCGCACACGGACCTCCTCCTTGCGCGCCATCTCTTACTACCCCCCGAACTCGTCCGCTGCTGCCCCGCCGCTTTCTTGCAATAGCGGTTATCCGGCCCAACGGAAATGGCCGACGGGGCGGTGCGGCCCGAGACGCGCGAGCGGTTCCTCCTGTGCGCCACCGCCAATATTGTGGATGACGCTCGGATCACGGCCCACCTCGCCAACGAAGGCGACGTGCGGCAGGCGATCATCCAATCGCCAGGTCAGCAGGTCGCCCGGCGCGAGTGCTTCCGGAAAAGCCGTGCCGTCGCTTGACGAGCCGTCATTGCGCCAGAGACGTGCTCGCCGGCGGGTGAGAAACGTCTCGAGGTTCAGCACGCGGCGGTGGTCGATATTGCGGTCTGGGCGCTTCAAGCCCCAGGCGGTGCGCGAGGGATAGTCCGCGAACGCGTTCGTCATGTCGCGATGGATGAGCGCCTGCAGGTCAAGGTCAAGCGCGTCGCGAAACGCGCGCACGATCACATCGGCGCACACACCGCGCCCGCGATCGACGTCGCCGTTGGGATAATCGAGGCGCACATAGGCCGGGTCGTAGATCACCGTCACGCCGATTTGCGCCCGAGCCGCCTCGGCCAGCCTGGCGCCGCCGTCGGCGGCCGCCATCGATGGGAACGGGCTGAGCGGCAGCGCCGCCATGGTGGCTGGCAGCGCCAATGCCCAAGTCAATACGGTCCTTCGCTCGATCATCATTCGCCTTGGATAACGAAGAATTGGGGCGGCGGTGTGGCGCGCGGTGGCAGACAGCATTCGGTGTTTGTCGTATTTTCGGTGCATACGAGCGGCCAACAGCTCGCCTCGGAGATCGGGGAGCAGACGCATGGAAATGCAGCAGGTGCGCTATTTCGTGACGCTCGCGCAGTCGCTCAATTTCACCCGCGCGGCTCAACAATGCAACGTGTCCCAGCCGGCGCTGACCCGCGCGGTCAAGACTCTGAAGGAGGAGTTCGGTGGCGCGCTCCTACACCGTGCACGCGGCAACACGCACCTGACCGAGCTTGGCCGCATGGTGCTGCCGCATCTGCAGCAGATTTACGAACAGGCGCAGTCGGCCAAGGAGCGCGCCAGATCCGCCGCCAAGATGACCGATGTCACGCTCAGGATCGGCGTCATGTGCACGATCGGCCCCGACCGCTTCGCCGGCTTCATGCGTCAGTTCCGAGAGCATCATCCCGGCGTGCAGATTCGCCTGGTCGATGGTTCCGGCCGCGAGATGGCCGAGGCACTGGCCCAGGGCGAGGTCGAGCTCGCGTTGTTCGCGACGCCCGAGGGCCTCGATGACACTTTTCATGCGCTCGAGCTGTTCCGCGAGGACTACGTCATCTGCCTCGCCAAATCCCATCCGCTGGCCGATGAGCCGGTGATACGCTGGCGCCAATTGAACGATGCGCCCTGCTGCGTGCGCGCAGAGTGCGAGCTGCACGATTATGCCGGCGAGATCTTGTCCAAGATGGGCATCAACGCGAAGGTCGTGTTCGAAAGCGAACGCGAGGATTGGGTGCTCGAGATGGTGCGCGCGGGGCTCGGCTTCGCCTATTTTCCGGCGCACCGGGTGAACGACCCCGAGATCCGCTGCATCCCGGTGATCGAGCCGGAGTTCTCGCGGACGGTGAATCTGGTATCTGTACGCGGGCGGCCACATTCGGCGCCGGTGGGCGCGTTCGTGCGCGAGGCGCGATCCTATCCGTGGCTCGGCGCCTCACACGGCACCCTAAGCCTGCGTCAATAGCTGAGCCTGATTTCGGTCCAGGCGGAGCGCTCAAGCACGACCAGCGCATCGGCGAAGGATGGTGGTCCGAGAAAGGCCTCCGCGCCGTTGGAGAAGCCATAGCCCTCCACCGGCACACCCAGGAAATTGGTGTCGAACTCGCCCGAGCCGTTCTCGTCGTAGAAGGCCGCCACCGCGTAATTGCCGGGTGTGAGGCCCATGAACACGATGGTTGTGCTATCGACCACCGGGCTCACATCGGCCGACGCGATCTGGCGACCGACCATCAGGAAATTCTTCGAATTGTCGTAGACCGCGACCGAGATGTGTCCCTGGTCGCTGCGCACGGGTTTGACCACGACCGAGAGATCGGCGGCTTCGGCTGAGGCCGCAAGTGCGACCGCCGCCGCGAGAAACCCCATTACGCGTCCTGCCAGGCTCATGCTCCCTCCTCACGATCCGGCGGCACATCGTAGTAAACCCGCCATGGCCGTGGCAATTGCCGAGCCCGTATCAATTCCATGACCGATCGTCATGACACCGGCGGGGGAGGCCGGACAAATCGGTTAATCCAGCGAGCTATTGCGCGACGAAGCCGCCATCCGCGGACAACACGGCGCCGGTGACGAAGGCTGCCTCGGGCGAGCAGAGCCAGACGATCGCCTGCGCCACTTCGTCCGACTTCCCAAGCCGTCCCATCGGTAGCCGGCTCTTGACCGAAGCCAAGAGCTGTTCGCCCTTCTCCTTCTGCGCGCGGATGATCTTGTCGACCATCGGCGTATCGATCGGCCCGGGGCATACGGCGTTCACCCGCACGCCCTTGGTGGCGTATTCGAGCGCCGCCGTCTTGCTGAGGCCGATGACGCCGTGCTTGGCCGCCGAATAGGCCGGCATGCCGACCGAGCCGACCAGCCCGAAATTCGATGACACGTTGACGATCGCGCCGCCGCCCTGCGCCAGCATGCGGTTGATCTCGTGCTTCATGCACAGGAACACGCCGGTCAGATTGACCGCAATCACGGCCTGCCAATTGGCGTCGTCACATTCGCCGGTCGGCTTCAGCGCGCCCTGAATGCCGGCATTGTTGACCGCGCAATCGAGCCCGCCAAAACGCATCGTCGTTTTCTCGACCAGCGAGACGACATCGGTCGCCTGGGACACGTCCGTCTCGACAAACAGTGCGCTGCCGCCTTGCGCCTCGATGTCGCGCACCGCCTTGGCGCCGAGTGTCCCGTCCAGATCGGCGATCGTGACCTTGGCGCCGCGGCGCGCAAAGAGTTGCGCGCAGGCAAGCCCGATGCCAGACGCGCCGCCGGTGACCAAGGCCACCTTGCCGCTTAAGGAATCCCTCACATCACTGAACCGAGCGATAGGTCAAAGGCGAGACCGCCCTGATCGCCTCGCGCCGCCTATAGCGCTCGGTCAGATTCGAGACCTCCACCACCGAGAGCGCCAGCCACAACAGGCGGCGTTCGGGCTCACGCAGCGCATCGAGCGGAAATCTCTCAAGATGCGCAACCATCGCCTCCATGCGCGGAAACACGGCGTCATAAAAGGCGCGGACATCCTCGACCGTCGAGGCTTCGCGCTTCGCGGTGCGCTCCGCCTCGCGCTCGAGCGCCCAGGCGCCGTGAGGCGCGAGATCTGCGAATGGCGCGGGTAGTGCTTGGGCGGCCATGATCGCGGCCCCTCACCGCGCCGCCGCGTGGGCGCCACGGTAGTAGCCGACATGGTCCTCCAGCACCTTGTGGAAATAGCGGATGGTGATCTCTTCATCCTGGAAGATCATGTGCGTCTTGGCGCGCGAGGCGAGGCCGGTATAGAGCGCTTCGTGCGCGATCGAATCTTCCTGCTGCACGTCGCGGATCAGGCACTTGAAGAATTCCTGACTGATGCGCCGACCGACATGGTTCGCCTTCGGAAAGTAATAGCGGATCTCCCAGATCGTGCGATCGACCGCGAGTGGCCAGAAATTGTAGGTCGCAAAGCCATCCTCGGCTGGCCCACGGAACAGGATGATCACCATGTTCGGAAACAACACATAGAAATCGAACTTGCCGACCAGCTGCTTGATGCGCAGGCCCTCGCCGCCCCGATCGATCTTGCCGAGCAGCGTCTCCATCGGCGCGAGCTTGTAGCCCTCGACGAACTCGCAGGACCACAGCGTGTGCCGTTCATAGAGCCGCACGTCCAAGAGCCGCGTGTGCTTTTGCTCGTTCAGCAGGAAAGTGTGGCCGATCAGAAGCGGATGCTGGAACGGCAGGTGATAGATTTCGTTCTGCGCATCCAGCGCGATCTTCCAATTGGTTTTCTCCTCGACCTTGTAGGTCTGGAACAGCGGCATGTCGTTGAACGGGCAGCCCTCGAGCTGATCGCCGACCCCACCGAGATAGGCGCGCAGGCTCTGCTCGGGCTTGGGCGCGAGATTGACAAACACAAAGCCCTGCCACACATCGCAGGTAACCGGCGTCAGGCCGTGCTTCTTCTTGTCGAGATCGAAGAAGCTCTCCTCATCCGGCACGCCGATGAGCTCGCCCCGGTCGTTGTAGCGCCAATTGTGAAACGGACAAAACAGGCCCGTGTTGCACGCGCCGCTCTCGTACGGCGAGACCAGATTGCCACGGTGCGAGCAGACATTGTGGAACGCCCGGATCACGTCATCCGTGCCGCGGATGATCAGGAGCGAGGTCTTGCACACGACGAGATCGCGCACGAAGTAGGTGCCGGGCTTCGGCAGATCATCAATGCGGCAGACGTTAATCCAGGTGCGCCGGAACACGCGCTCGCGCTCGAGCTCGAAATAGTCAGGCGAGATGCAGGGTTCGGCCGGGATCGGGCCGGTGCCGAGCTCAGGATATTTCGCCGCCCATTTCTTCGGTCGCAGATCGGTTCGCACGACGCCGGACTCCTTCTGCGTTCATTGACCGAAGCCGAGGCCCGCGCGAAACTTCGCGGCTTCCGCCTTGGCGGCCGCGCTGAGCGACGCTCCTTCGGGCCCGAGCGCAGGGCAGAACGCCTCGATCGCCGCATCGCCAAGCGGCACCCACTCTGCGAGCCAGCGCTCGATCAACGCGCGATTACCCGGATCGCCCGACTTCAGCGCGTATTCGATGAGTGCCGTGGTCCAGCGGCGCGAGCGCGCGCTATCGGTCATCTGGGCGTCTAGCAGGAGCGCGGTCAGCGTGTCACCCTGGCGCCGACAGAGATTGGCGAATTGACGGAGCAGCGCCTCATCGATCGCCGGCTTGGCGACGAGATTGAGGGCGACGAACTGCTCGGCCCAGTCCCAGGCCACCAGCGTCTTCTCCATCAGCTCGCGGAAGCCCTGCCACGCGGCATCGTTCTCCCAATGGCCACGCTCGTCGCGATCGAAGCCGGCATGGGGATGGGTCATCTTCAGCTCGGCCGTGCGATAGGCGATGCGCGAGACCCAGCGCAGCTGATCGGCCGACTGGAAAATGAAGCAATTCTCGATCGTGCTCGCCGGCGCCATGGTGACGAGATAGGCCGAGGCCATCTGCACCGTGTGAATCACATAGCGTGCCGGCGTATAGAAATGCGCGAGCAGCTCGAGCGAAGCCGGCGAGAGCCCGAGATCGTGCTGATTGCGGCTGTGGTCCTCGAGCAGGGCATCCACAAACGATTCCTGCCCGTCCTGGATCATGTTGTAGGTGCGATAGACGAGCTGGTCGGGGTCGCGAAAGCCATCCCAGTCCGCGTGCTTGAGCGGGCTCTGATTGCGATATTTGACGTACCACTGGGTCATGGGCGTGCCGGGGCCCATGGCCCAGGGCGCCTTCTGATCGCCCGTGCTCCAGAGCATGTTGGTCGAGACGATCTCGTACTCGGTCGGCCGCCGCTTGTTGCGGACCAGATGGCTCCAGGTCTTGAGCGGCTTCGAAAGGTCCTCACTTGCCATGGCTTGTCTCCCCGGCGCCTAGAGATCGAGCTTCAGATACCAGCGCATGAAGTCCTCATCGGTTTCGATCTGGCCGGAAAAACCGGTCAGATTGACCTCGAGCTCCTGCATGCGGAACGGCCGGCCGAGAATCTCTTCCATCGTCTTGCGCCGGATGATCAGCCCGCCATCAGCCTCGACGCGCATATAGGTGCGGTGATCCTCGATCACGATCTCCTTGTCGGGGTTGTCTTCCTGAATCGCCTCGCAGGCCGCGAGCGCGATCTCGCCACCCCGGAGCAGCGGCCCCGCCATGTTCTTCGATCGAACGGCCGCCTTAGACGCGCTCATGGCTGCCCTCCCCGCCTCGCCTATTCGACGAACACGTCGATGCATTCGAAGTGCGTGAAGCCCGCGGCCTTTACCGTCAGGTCGCGCGGCAGGGTCGGCGCGGTGTCATCATCCGTCGTGCGACGCACGCGAAGCGGCTTCGACGGATCAGGGTGCGAGGTCTGATAACCCACGGCCGGCGCGGCGCAGGCCGCCGCCACCTGATCCATCGTGAAGCCGTCATCGACGTCGATCACCCTGGTATGGGCGTCGAACTGCAGGCGCGAAAGCACGGCGACGTTCGACATGACGCTACTCCGCCGCCTGCGGCGAGCGATCGTAGCCCTTGACCCAGGCGTAATCGTGCGCGTCGCGGCCGCCCTTGCTCACCACGCCCGAGCCCATATAGCGCAGGATGTTCTCGGCGGTCGGCGGGCTGATCTGGCCGTTGTACATACGATCGACGATCGTATCCCAATCCTTGTAACGAACCGGGTCGGTGTCGAACACCCAGCGACACACCAGCGTGCAGAAATTGTAGCGCCGGCCCTCATATTCGCGCTGATAGATGCGCGCCTTCCACACCGTGCCGCCCTTGTTCGAGATTGGTATCTGGCACATGTTGCAGATGGCCGGCATGCCGACCGCCTCGGTCTTCTCCGGCCGGCCGTTGCGCAGATTGTCGATGATCACGTCCCAGTATTTGCCGTGGGTCGCATTCCAACCCGGGTATTTCTGCTCGAGCCAGTCGCGCTCCGCCGGCCCGAGACCGCCGGTCGGGTTCCACCACACCGTGTTACGCCACGACCAGATGCCGGCCTGCTGGCAGTGATGGTGCGTCTCGATGTCGTCGAGGAAATGCTCCCAGTACCACGGGCGCTCAAGCCCGACATCACGCAGCTGCCGCTCAAACTGCGTGATGACGAACTCGTGCATGTATTCCTTGAATGAGCGGTCGCGCTTCTCGAGCGGGAACCAATAGTCCATCGGAATGCCGGTCAGCAGCGCGAACACGCGCCAGATGCGCCAGAACGCGACATCGACCGCCTGCTGGGCCTCGGCCTTCTTGCCGTTGCGGATCATGATCTCGATCACCGGCGTGCCGATCTGGGCGTGGCGCGCCTCATCCGACTGGATGCTGGTGATCAGATTCGAGAACGTGTAGTCGCCCATATTCGCGGCATCGGCCGAGAGGCCGATCATCTGCACGTTGGTGAGCCCGGTCTCGAACGCGAAGTTGAGCATGAGCGAGGTGGTCATCGCATCGCGCGTCATCATCACGTCATCGAGCGCGTGACGGCCGGCGAGCGTCGCCCAATTGCGCGTGTGGTGCGCCTCGTGTGCCCAGTCGAATTGGCGATCGAGCGTCACCAATTGATGGGGGAAATAAAGCTGGATCTGGCCGTGGCGCAGCTCGTCCAGCATGCCGAAGGTGGCCATGTTGCGCATGGACGGCGCCTTCGAGAAGCGCGTCATGCGCGCGTCCGACTGGCACGCGGCATATTCCGAGAGCGCGATCGCGCCATAGTGCATCTTAAGAAGACTCAGATAGGCCGGATCGGCGTTCTCGTAATAGTTCGAGCGCATCAGCGCCGCCTTCACGGAGTAGGCACCGGCATCCTTCTCGCGCTGGACGCTGACATATTCGCGGTAGGAGACCTTATAGGGCTCGTCGAACGTCTCCCACTCCGCGGTCGGAATGCCATAGGGATCGCTTTGATCCTTCGGAAATAGCTCGCTCTCGGGGACGTATTTCGGCGTCCAGTTGGTTGAGCGCGCAATATTGTACCAGGCCGAGCGATCGAGCAGCGCCATGACACCCCTCCCTGTGTCCCGTGGGGACGTCCCATTTCATGACGCAAGTCCAGGCCGCGTCAAGGACAGGGAGCGATCACGAAAGCTCTGACCGACGGAATATTCGCTTGGCCGGCACGTGGCGGAGGATCGTGCCGTCATGATCCAGCATGACGTCGTAGAGCGGCATGGTGCCATAGGTGACACCGATGACGACGCCGCTCGCCCAGCTCGGCGGCTCCTGCTCCGCGGTCATGACCACGACCGCCTCCCTGATCGAGAAGCGCCGGGTCTCGCCTCCGGCGTTGATCGTACGACGCGTGGGAGACATGCTGGCCCCTGACGCGCGCACGATATCGACCGGCAACGTGATGTTTCGGCGACAAATCTGCTCGATGTCGGCTCGCGCGGCGGCAACGGCTCGACGCCATTGTTTCGCCAAGCCTCGGGCACGTCAGATGATCGGCGGAAGTCCGATTCCATCCCGCGCCACCCGGCATTCCTCGCTGGCCGGCAGACAGTCCTGACAGACCAGCGGGCGGTCCGCATAGATCGCGCAGCCGGTCGAGACGCCAACCTCGCCGGTCAGCGCCGCGCATCGGTTGCCGATGCAGCGCATGCCGCCGCCATCGGCACGCACCAGCGCCGGCGCGATCGCATCCAGCTCGGCCGCGCTCTCCAGGGTGAAGCGCGGCCAGGTCTCGGAGTGCGCACAGCACGCCCCGCATGAGCGGCAAACCGAGGCCGCGTCGTCCTGCCGCTCGCTCAATGGCGTCTCGTCGTCTTCAATGAAAAAGCCGCCCCGACAAGGGGCGGCGTCCGCATCAGTCGACTGGGGCGACCCGATGCCCCGGAGGCGGCTCAAAGCGCCTTGATGTTGGCAACGGCGGTCTTGCCGGTGCGCCGATCCTGCTGCGTGTCGAACTCGACGCGCTGGCCCTCCGAGAGGCCGCTCATGCCGGCGCGCTCGAGCGCGGTCGCATGAACGAACACGTCCTTGCCGCCATTGGTCGGTTGAATGAAGCCGAAGCCCTTTTGGGTGCTGTAGAACTTGACGGTGCCGGTTTCCATGGAAACTTCCTCTGCTGGCGTGGAACACACTGACCCGATCGGAAGGCGCCAAGGCGCAGCCCGATAGCGGTCACTCGATTTTTTGGAAAAGCAACTATGCGTGCCCTACACGCAACGAAGGGGGTACGAAATCGTCAGTCGTCCAAATCTCGACAGCCATGACATGGGCGATATCCTGC
>VGET01000047.1 GCA_016869195.1 Alphaproteobacteria bacterium
CTCAGGGGCCGGTCAAACGGACGGCCCTCAGAGGCTAACGACGAAATCCCCGAAGCCATTGACGCGGAGGCGCTGGCGCCCGAACAGCACGACCGTGGTGTTCTCCTGCTCGATCACCGCCGGGCCCTCGACCGTCATGCCATGGCGCAAGGCGTCGCCGTCATAGCAGCGGGTCGGCACGAACGTCCGGTCGAACAGGACTTGGCGCTCCGCCTTGAGCGCCAAGGCGGCCGGGCTGGGTTCGAGCAGCATTTCCGCCGCGTTGATGCCCGCGGTCCGGCCGATGCCGGTGACGCCCCAATGGAAGTAGTCGGCCGGGCTCTGGCGCACGCAATAGGTGAACATGCGCTCGTGCAGCGCATGGAAGCTCTCGAGTACCTCTTGCATGTGCTCGGCGCTGAGGCGCGCGGCCGAGGGCACCGTCACGGTCAGCTCATGCACCTGGCTCGGATACTTCGCATCGACAAAGCGGCGCAGCTCGATGCGCTCCGGCGGAAAGCCCTCGGCCTCGAGTTGGACACGCGCCGACTGCTCAAGCTCCGCAAACAGTGCATTGATGCGGTCGAGGTCAAGCCGATCGCTGTTGCACGCCATGGTCTTGACGTGATCGTGCTTCACGTCGCTCACGACCATGCCGTACGAGCAGAACACGCCGGCATAGCGCGGAATGATCGCGGTTTTCATGCCAAGGTCGGCCGCGAGCTTGGCCGCGTGGATCGCCCCGGCGCCGCCGCCGACCACCATGGCGTAATTGCGCGGGTCGATGCCGCGCTCGATCGAGACCGCGCGAATGGCGCTGATCATGTTGCTGTTGACGATGCGGAAGATGCCCTGCGCGGCTTCCTCCACGCTGATGCCGAGTGGTTTCGCGACCGCGCGCTCGATCGCGGCGCGTGAGCGGGCAGCATCGATTCCTCGTCGCCCACCCAGAAAATAATCCGGGTTGATGAAGCCGAGCACGACATTGGCGTCCGTCACCGTCGGCTCGGTGCCGCCCTGACCGTAGCAGGCGGGGCCGGGATCGGCACCGGCGCTGCGCGGGCCGACATGGAGGGCGCCACCCTTATCGACCCAGGCGATGCTGCCGCCGCCCGCGCCGATCGAATGAACGTCGACCGCGGCGACGCCGACCGGCATGTCCTCGACCCGCATCTCCTTGGTCATGGTGGCCTGGCCGCCGGTCACCATGCACACGTCGAAGCTGGTGCCGCCCATATCGACCGCGATCACGTCGCCGAGGTTTTCGCGCTGGGCGCAATGCAGCGCCGCTGCCGGCCCGGCCGCCGGCCCCGAGGCCAGGGCGTAGATCGGCTTCTTCAGCACGTTCTCGACGCTGGCACAGCCGCCATTGAGCTGAATGATCAGGAGCGGGCGGCGCAGGCCATTCTCATTCAAATAGTGCTCGAGCTCGCGCAGATAGGTCGAGATGCCTGGCAGCACATAGGCGCTGAGGAGCGTCGAACAGGTGCGCTCCCATTCGCGGATCGCAGGCAGCACGTCCGAGCTCAGCACGACGGGGACACCAGGAAGCTCGCCCTCCACGAGCTCCTTCACCTGACGCTCATGCGCCGGGTTGACGATGGACCAGAGCAGCGCGACCGCCACCGCTTTCACGTTCTCGGCCTTGAGCGCGCGTGCGGCCGCCTGCACCGAGGCGGGGTCGAGCGGCGTCACGATATCGCCCTTGTAATCGATCCGCCCCTTGACCCCGAGGCGGAGATAGCGCGGCACGAAATCGTCCGGCGGTGCAAGGTTCCAGTTGAAGCGCTCGGGCTTGAAGCCGTTGCGCAGGAAGATCACATCGCGGAAGCCCTCGGTGCAGATCAGCCCGATGGCCGGCCCGTTGCGCTGGATGACCGTGTTGGTCGCGATGGTCGAGCCGTGGACGAACAGGTCGAGCCCGCTCAGGAACGCGGCGAGCGGCAGGCCGCGCGCCTTGGCAAGGTTCGCGAGGCCGGTCTTGATCCCCTGGGAAGGATCCTTCGGCGTGGTTGCCTCCTTCCAGAGCGTGATTCGGCCGCGATCATCGACCAGCGAGAAATCGGTGAAGGTGCCGCCGATATCGATGCCGAGAACCTCGCCCATGACTTCGCCGCCCTTTATTGCGGATCGAGCAGGAAGACATCGCCCGGGCGCATGTGCTCCTTGAGCCAGGGTGAGGCGGCGGGCTTGTCAGGATTGAGGAGCGGCAAAGGCCCGCGCGCGGCCCGGATGCGGGCACGCGCGACATTGGTGGCGGCCTCATCGATCGCGAAGGTCGCGGGATTCCAGACGAGGCCATAGATGTCGCGCGCCGTGGCCGCCGAGATCATGCCATCGCGCAAATCTCGGCACACCGCTTCGGCCGGCCGCTCGAGCGGATCGCCATAGCCGCCGCCGCCGGTCGAGATGCTGACCCAGCTGTCGCCGGGGCCGATCGTCAGATGGCCCTTGGCGGAACAATAGGCGCGCTGACCCGTCTCGTGGCTCTCGCGGTAATTGCCGCCGCCGATGCCCGGCGTGCCACCGAGCACACCATGTGGCGGGTTCGATGCCCCGTCGCCGAACAAATGGCATTCCATCCCGCCAGTGAGACATCGCAGCGCCATGTTGATGCCCGGGCCCCCGCGATGCTTGCCCTGGCCCATGGAATCCGTCTCGATCTCCATGCGCTCGACATGCATCGGATAGAGCAGCTCGGTCATCTCGGCGCCCATCGATTTGAGGCCGCCGGAGGCCGAGAGCGTCATCATCAGCGGCCAGCCATCGGCGTGCGGTGCGGCACCGCCGCCCGAGGCACCGTTGAACAGCATCACCGCCCAGTCCTTCGTCTCGTTCGTGCGCCGGTCGACGCCTGAGAGCACCGGCACCGACTGCACGCGACCGAAGCCCGCGACCGCGCGCTCGGGCAGGGCCTTGGCAAGCGCCTTCCACACCGCGTCCTGCATCGGATCGCCCGGCACCGTGGTCGCGATCGCGGTCGAGCCCGGATGTTTTGCGTTGCACACCGAGCCGAGCGGCGCGACGCCGGTGATATGGCGCAGACAGCCGTCATTGTGCGGAATGGTCGGGTCGATGCAGCAGAGGATCGGCACGCCGCTCGCCGCCTGCATGACGCCGATCGAGGCGTTCGCGGCGCCCGGGGTCTGCGGCGCGCTGCCGCTGTAGTCGACCGTGATGTGCTCCTCACCGATCGTCACGGCCGCGCGGATGTGAATGTCGGCATTGCCCTGGCCGTCGCTGTCCATCCAGGACTCGCCGACGAACGTGCCCTTCGGCATGGCGCGAATCTCCTCGCGCATCCGGCGGTCGGCGTAGCTGTGAATCGCTTCGACATAGTGTGCGATCTCATCGGCCCCGTACTCGGCGATCATCTCCTGCAGCCGGCGACGACCGTTCCAGATCGAGCCGAGCTGCGCCATGAGATCGCCATAGAGCTGATCGCTGTACCTCACATTGGCGAGGTAGAGCCGGATCACGTCATGGCGCGCCTTGCCCTTCTCATAGAATTTGAGGGGCGGGATGGTGAGCCCCTCCTGGAAGATGTCGCGCGCGGTCGCCGGCGTGCTGGTCGGGATGAACGAGCCGATGTCGAGCTGATGCCCCTTGGTCACGCTCCAGAACATGTGCCGGCCCTCGTGAAAAACCGGGCAGGCGGTGACCACATCGCCGACATGGGTGTTGCCGCTGTAGGGATCGTTGCAGACGATGACATCGCCGTCGTGGATGTCGTTCTCAAAGATCCGCGTCATCTCCTTCAGCACGACATGCAGCGAGTTGGTGTGGATCGGAATGGCATCCGCCATGCACACCTGTCGCGCCTGGCCGTCGAAGATCGCGCAGGAGAAATCGCGCACGAGCGCGAGGATCGAGGTCCACGCCGTGTACTCGAGCGACAGCGTCATCTCGCGCGCGATGGCGCTGAACCGGTTGAGCAGCACCGAGAAGGTGATGGGGTCGATGCCGGCGCCGATCTCGGGCGCTTTGTTCGCGAACCTTTCCGATCCACCCACGATACTCTCCCTAAGCGCTTACATCACGACCGAAGGCTGCCGCCCCACCACGCCATCATGGGAAGATTAGCGAGATTCGTCAGGCCCGGCGGCGCAGCAATCACATAAGGCATCGCGTTCACCGCCCGGGCCACGGTGGCGGCGTACACGCCGCGCGACTCGTTGAGCTCGCCGCCGAGCTGGACATCAATGTTCGGCATGCCCTCGATGCGCACGCGCGTGCCCGGCTCAACGCCATCGGCCGCCGGATCGGGGCGAACAACGCCGCAATGCTCGAGCTTGATCGCAGGGCCGGTCGATGAGCGCGCGGTGGCGATGTGGCGGAAGCCGCAGACCTGCCCGGGCTCGATCACCGCGACCTTGCCGACCCGCCGCGTCTTGCTCACGATCGATAGGCGCTCTTGGCGGAAGTCCAGCATCGTTCCGCCCATGGCGTGCGCAATCATGCCGATGGAATGTGAGATCTCGGCGTGCAGGCTGATCTGGCCCGAGGCAACGCGCTCCTCGAACTGGTTGGGCCACAGGCCCATGCCGTAATTGTTGATGGTCTCGGGCCCCCAGGGCGAGAAATCCGCCACGCGCGACGCATGAACCAGCGTGATCTGCTCGCATGCGCTCGACATCAGCATCGGGATCGCATCGAGCAGAAGGCCGGGGTTGAGGCCGGTGCCGAGAGCCGTCGCGCCACCCTCGCGCGCCGCCGCATCGACCGCGCGGGCCAGCGCCTCGTCGAAGGAAGGCAAATAGCTCACGCCCGAGATGGAGATGAAATTCACCCCAACTCTGAGAAAGGGAATCGCGTCGTCGGCGCTCTCCTTCGGTCGATAGCGTGTGGCATGGAACATGACGTCGGCCACGCCGCGCCGGCAGAGCGCGTCGGGGGTCGTCACCTTCACGCCATTGGCACCGATGCCCGCAAGCTCGCCGGCGTCCTTGCCGAGCTTGGCGGGGTCGGCATCGATCGCCCCGACGAGCTCAACCCCCTTCGAGCGTGCGAGCCGGATGATCGCGCCGCCTGCGGCGCCCATGCCAAACTGGATCATCCGGAGCGGACGTTTTCCGCCGTTGTCCTGTTCTGCCATCTTGGTTCTATCGTTTGGTCTGGGCGCGGGCAGGGGCCACCGACTTGCGCGATTGATGCATCGTCAATCACGAAAATCAATCGTCTTTGCCGCGCCCGCGATGCCGTGTGCCACGAGCTTCCTTCTATCGCTTTTTCGCGGCGATGATCTCGACCTCGACCAGCATCTCGGGCTTCACCAGCGCGGGAACGAAAAAGCCGGTCATCGCCGGGCTGTGCCCGGCCAGATAGCCCTTCCGAATTTCTACGTACTTCGGGAAATTGTCCTTGCCCACGATCAGCTGCGTCACCTTGATGATGTCGGTGACGGCCATGTCCGCGGCCTTGAGGATCGCGAGAATGTTGTCCCACACTTGGCGGGTCTGATCGCCGAAGTCGGGCGGCAGCGTGCCATCCTTCCGATTGCCGACCTGTCCCGAGGAAAACAGCACCTCGCAGCCCGGCGGAATCACGATGCCGTGGCTATACGCATTGAAGATCGGCTCGGCCATTTCGGGCGGGCTGATGCGCTTGAAGGTCATGGTCGGTTCTCCTCGGATGGGTTCACATGTCGTTCAGCGGCGCGCACATCAGGCTTGGCTGACGCGCGCCCAGATTCAAGGGCTGGGCGTCCGTCTTACCAGCGCCGCGCTACAGTGCGTGCAGGTCTACTCCGCCGCGATGAAATGCTTGCGACCAGCTCGCGTTCGCTTCTCGTTGAGCAGGGTGACCATCTGCTCGACGCTGCGCACGACCGCCGCGAAGCCGCCCCGGAACGAGGCGAGCGTCGCGTCGTGCGAGGCCTGATCGAAGCCTGCGACCGCCTCATCGATGACCACAACGGAGAAGCCGCGATCCGCGGCATCGCGTACCGTGGTCTCGACGCAATAATTGGTGACACAGCCGGTGATCAGCAGCGTCTCGATGCCAAGCTCGTGCAACAGGTTCTCGAAGTTCGTGCTGTTGAAGGCGCCGAAGCTGCGCTTGCGGAACACGGTCTCGTGCGGCAGGGGTGTCAGCTCATCGAGGATGCGGAAGGTGGGAGAGCCGGTCCAATAAAAGTCGCTCATACCGGCGCGCGCCTGCAGATCGAGGATCCAGGTGCGCATGCGGCGATTGAAATCGCGCAGGTCCTGATAGTCGGAGCCGACCACGAGGTGAATGATCTGCAGGTCGGTGGCGCGGGCATGATCGAGCAGCCGCCGGATCGCGGGCACGACGGTCGACAGGCGCTTGGCATAATATGCGGTTGAGCCCGGGTGGAGCTTCTCGAGGGCCGCCACCACGCCGTGATCCGCATGGGCGTCGTGATATTGCATGTCGATGATCACGAGCGCGCACTTCGCGGGATCGACCTCGATCGGCGGCAGTAGCGAGATCTCTCCGGCCGGCCGGTCGAAATACTTGTCCTCGATCGTACCCATGGGTCCCTCCACGCTTGTAGGTCAAAGAATAGGCGGGTTGCCATTCATGGGCAATTCCCTATAACCGCTCGCGAGGATGTCAGCGGAGGGTTGCGTGTTTCCGGTGCCGCGGCGAGAGACCGTGTTCGGTGCGTTCGAGGCTTCCGCCGCCGCCTTCCCTGAGCGCGGCGCCTTGTGTGCGCCGGCGATGTCCGGTCGGGCCTACGCGCCCGACGGCGTCGAGCTTAGCTATGCCGAGGTGAGCGAACGCGTTGAGCGGCTCCGCCGCCTTTACGCGGCCTCGGGTTATGGCGTGGGCCACCGGGTCGCGCTGCTGCTCGAAAACCGGCCCGAGTTCCACCTCCATTGGTTTGCGTTGAACGCGCTCGGCGTTTCCATCGTGCCGGTCAACCCGGCCTATCGCGACGACGAGCTGAGCTATTTGTTCGAGCACTCCGAGGCCGAGCTCCTCGTCTCGGTGCCGGAGCGCGTGGAGGGCATGGGCACTGTTGCACGCGCCCGCCCGAAGCCCTTGCCCGTGGTCGACGCGGCGGCTTTGCCGGCGCGCTTGCCGCCCCCGTCATCGCCGACACGCGGCGATGCGTCGAAGCCACGCGACGAGGCGGCGCTGCTCTATACCTCTGGCACGACCGGCCGTCCCAAGGGTTGCCGGCTTTCGAACGCCTATTTCATCCAGGCCGGGCGCTGGTACATCGAGGCCGGCGGCGCGATGACGATGCGGCCTGGGCGGGAGCGCCTGATCAATCCGCTGCCGCTCTACCACGCCAATGCGCTCGCGATCTCAAGCATGGCGATGCTCATGAGTGGCGGCTGCATCATCATGGCCGACCGCTTCCACCCGCGCTCCTGGTGGCGCGATGTGGCCGCGACCGAGGCGACCATCATCCACTATCTCGGCGTCATGCCACCGCTGTTGCTCGGCCTGGCGCCGACGCCCGAGGAGCGTCGCCACAAGGTCAGGTTCGGGGCGGGGGCGGGGGTGGACCCCGCGCATCACCAGGCCTTCGAGGAGCGTTTCGGCTTCCCGCTGGTCGAGGGCTGGGGCATGACCGAGGTCGCCATGCCGGCCTGGGCCAGCCGCGAGCCGCGCGAGACCCAAACGCGCGCTTTCGGCCGGCAGCTCTCCGGCGTCGAGTTTCGCGTGGTCGATGAGCATGACGCCGAGGTGCCGGTCGGTGCCTTCGGCGAGCTTGTGCTGCGGAGCAGGGGGCCGGAGCCCCGTGCGCTCCAGTTCTCAGACTACCTCAAGGACGAAGCGGCGACCGAGGCCGCCTGGCGCGGCGGCTGGTTTCACACGGGCGATGTGGTCACGCGCTCGGCCGATGGCATGCACTATTTCGTCGACCGCAAAAAGAACATCATCCGACGGAGCGGGGAGAACATCGCTGCGGCCGAGGTGGAGGCGGTGCTGCAGGCGCACGAGGAGGTGGCGCAGGCCGCCGTGATCGCGGTGCCGGATGAGCTGCGTGAGGAAGAGGTGTTCGCCTGCGTCGTGCCTGCGGCGGGGAAATCGCCTTCGGCCGAGGCGCTGCAGGACTGGTGCTTCGCCCGGCTCGCCTACTACAAAGCGCCGGGGTACGTACTCCTAGTTGACGCTTTGCCGACCACGGGAACGCAGAAGGTGCACAAGATCCGCCTGTTTCCGGCCGGGCACGACCCGCGCACGGAGGTCACCTGCATCGATCTGCGCCACCGCAAGAAGCGCGCATAGAGCGAGCGGGGATCGCCGCACGGGAAGCGCGGCAGCCGCGCATTGAGCAAAAAAAGCGGGCCGAAGCCCCTGCAATTCAAGATTAAGCGATTCCCGTCTTATGCCGGGACTGAACATATAGACAGTGCGCCGCCTTCCAAGATTGCCTTGGTTAACACTACAAGTCTGCTTTGGAGTTACTGACGCGATACCGATCGAGCGCCTCGAGAAAGCGGTCGATCTCAGCTCCCGTGTTGTAATGCGTCGGGCCTACGCGGACGACGCCGCCCTTCTCCAGAAGGCCCAGGCGTGTGACTGGCTCGACCCCGTAATTGTGGCCGCTCCACAAATTGATCCCACTGGCCGCCATGAAGCGCGCGATCACGGCGGGGTCGTGGCCAGGCAGGTCGAACGAGACCGTCGGCACCCGACGCGAGAGGTCGGTCTCGCGAGCGAGGCCGAGCACGCGCAGGCCTGGCACCGCGCTCAGGCCATCGATCAGCCGCTTGGCGAGGCCGCGGTCATAGTCGCGCATCGCATTGGCGCCGGCGACGATCGCGGCACGGCGCGTGGCATCGGCGACGACACCGCCGAAATTTCGGCCGATCCATTCGAAGTGCTCGATCGCGCCACGAATACCCGCCAGCGCCTCGCGGTTGGTCGTGCCGTTGACGAACTTGAAGGGCAGGGCGTTCGACGCCGCGCGCACCTTGTAAGCGGTCAGGCGCTCGAGCAGCTCACGTCGGCCCCACGCCAGCGCATAATGTGGTCCGTAGAACTTATAGGCCGAGCAGACCAGCACGTCGCAGCCAAGCGTCTGAACGTCGATCGGCAGATGCGGCGCAGACTGCACCGCATCGACATAGACGAGCGCGCCCACCGACTTCGCACGCCGAGCAATTTCGGCCACGTCATTGACCGTGCCCGTCACGTTGCTCGCGTGATTGACGGCGACCAACCGTGTGCGCGGCGAGAGCGCGCGACCAAGACTTTCGAGATCGTACTCAAAGGTCTCAGGACTGAAGTCGAGCCAGTGGACCTTGAGCCCACGGTCTTCGGCCAGCATGAGCCAGGGCGTGACATTGCCGTCATGGTCCATGCGGGTCAGCACGATCTCGTCCCCCGCCATGAACTCGCGCCCGATCGCGCGCGACAGCGTGAATGTGATCGCGGTCATGCTCTGGCCGAAGAAGATTTCATCGGGCGAGGTGGCGTTGACGAAATCGGCCGCGGCGGCATGAGCCTCGCGCACCCGGGCGCCGGCTTCGATCGAAGTCTCGAACAGGCCGCCGAGATTGGCGTTCGCGCTGGTCATCGCCTCGACCATGCGATCCACCGCGCGCCGCGCGATCTGCGAGCCTGCCGGGTTGTCGAAAAAGACGGTGCGTTGCCCGCCTTGCATCCGCTCGAGGCCGGGAAACTCGGCCCGAATGCGCTCGACGTCGTAGCTCATGGCGATCCTTTCAGCGGTGCGTGCTCATCGGCCGTGATATGCCTCGGTCCGGTCACGCGAACGCGCAGTTGACCCACCCCCGGCAGGCCGGCTAGGGAAGGATAAGCCCGTGAAGAGGCATTGGATATCGCAAGAGGGGGATGATGGCCTATCGCATCGCAATCGATACCGGCGGCACGTTCACCGATGCCGTTGTGGCCGATGAAGCCGGCGCCCTGACGATCGGCAAGGCGCCGACCAACCCGGCCAAGAGCTTCGAGGGCGTCTCCGGCGCAGTCGCCGACGCGGCACGCCAGCTCGGGCTGGATTTTGCCGACCTGCTGGCGCGCTCGGAGATTTTCATCTATGGCACGACGCGGGCCACGAACGCCATCGTGACGGGGCGTACCGCCAAGACCGCGGCGCTGTTTACCGAGGGCTTTCCAGACATTCTGGTCTATCGGCAGGGCGGCAAGTTCAACGCCCACCGGCTCGAGGTCGAGTACCCCGACCCCTACATTCCGCGCAGCCTGACCTATGAGATTCCTGAGCGCATCGGCGCCGAGGGCGGGGTGGTTAAGCCGCTCGATGAGGCCGCCGCGCGGCGCGTGCTGGAGCGGCTCAAGGCGCGCAAGGTCGAAGCCATCGCGGTCTGCCTCCTATGGTCGATCGCCAACCCGGTTCACGAAGTCCGCCTCGGCGCACTGATCGAGGAGATGCTGCCGGGCGTTGCCTACACGCTGTCGCACCGGCTCAACCCGATCCTGCGCGAATATCCGCGCGCGTCCTCGACCGCGATCGACGCCTCGCTGAAGCCCCTGATGCAGGCTCATATGCGCGAGCTCGAGAGCGAGCTCAGGGCCGCCGGCTATCGCGGCGACATTCTGGTCAGCGCGTCGGTCGGTGGAGTCATGAACGTGAAGGACGTGATCGAGCGACCGATCTTCATGGTCAAGTCGGGACCCGCCATGGCGCCGGTCGCCGGCCTTTCCTTCGCGCAGAATGAGAGCCTTGGCGGCGACGTCATTGTCGTCGATACTGGCGGCACGACGTTCGACGTGACGCTGGTACAGAACAGCCAGGTGCGCTTCACCCGCGAGACCTGGCTCGGCGAGCAATATACCGGGCACAATATCGGCATGGGCTCGGTCGACATTCGCTCGATCGGGGCCGGCGGCGGCTCGATCGCATGGATCGATTCCGGCGGGCTCCTGCACGTCGGCCCGCAGAGCGCGGGCGCGAAGCCCGGGCCGGTTTGCTACGGGCAGGGCGGCACGGAACCGACCGTCACCGACGCCGCTGTCGTGCTCGGCTATATCGATCCCAAGAATTTCCTGGGCGGGCGCATGACGCTCGATGCGGCAGCCGCGGAGCGCGCGCTCGAGGCTCTCGGCAAGGCGCTCGGCCTCGGCGCCAAGGATGCCGCGCTCGCGGTCTTCACCGTGGCCAATGAGGTCATGATCAAGGCAATCCACGAGATCACCATCAAGGAGGGTGTCAACCCGGCCGAGGCGGCGCTGGTGGCGGGCGGCGGCGCGGCCGGCCTCAACATCCTGCCGATCGCGCGCGCGCTCGACGTCAAGCGCGTGCTGATGCCGCGCGCGGCCGGCGCCTTCAGCGCCTGCGGCGCCCATTTCTCCAACATCGTCACCGAATATGGCGCGAGCCGCGTGGCCTATTCGAACCAATTCGATTTCGCCGGCGTGAACGGCACGCTGGCCGCGCTCGACGCGCGGCTCGACGAGTTCCAGCATGGCCTCGCCACCAAGGACTTCAGCCGCTACGAGCGGCACTATTTCGTCGAGGCGCGCTACATGAACCAGAACTGGGAGCTCGAGGTGCCGCTGCGGAAGGGGCGCGTCGAGACCAAGGCGGAGCTCGACGTGCTGGTCGAGGATTTCCACAACGTGCATGACCGCATGTTCGCGGTGCGCGACCCCTACAATCCGGTCGAGTGCACCAATTGGAAGGCGCGGCTGACCGCCTATCTGGGCCATCGCGCGCCGCCCTCGCTACGCTCGGCGGCGGTTGGCAGCAGTGGAGCGCCGCGCTCGCGGACCGCCTATTTCGGCGAGACAAGGGCAGCTGCCATGAGCACGCAGGTGCTTGCCGGCGGGGAGATTGCGGCGGGCACCGTAATCAAGGGGCCGGCGATCATCGAAGAGCCGACCACCACGCTCGTCGTCTATCCCGGCATGAGCGCCCGCGTCACCGCGCGCGGCGACTATCTGGTCGAGCTGTGAAGCCCAAGAGGTCAGGGAGCAACGCGTCATGAACGATCCCACCATGATCCCCAACACGTCCTTCGACCCGGTGCTGCTCGCCGTGATCAGCAACCGGTTTGACGCGATCGTGCGCGAGATGACGAACACGCTGCTCCGCGCCGCGCGCTCGGCGGTGCTGGCGGTCGCGCGCGATTTCTCCTGCTCGATCTCGACCGCCGATGGCCGCCTGCTCGCGACAGCCGAGGGCGTGCCGGTGCATGTGTTCGGCTCGCAGCTTCAGGCGGCGTCCTTGCTCGAGATGCACCCCGAGCGGCAGGAGGGTGACGCCTATCTCCACAACGATCCTTATCTCGGCAATTCCCACCCGGCCGATCAGACCGTGTTGGTGCCGGTCTTCTTCGAGGGCGAGCACCTGTTCACCGCGGTCGCCAAGGCGCATCAGGCCGATTGCGGCAATTCGATCCCGACCACCTATCACGCCGCCGCCAAGGACGTGTACGAGGAAGGCTCGCTGATCTTCCCGTGCGTGCTGGTGCAGCGCGATTTCAAGGACAATGAAGACATCATCCGAATGTGTCGGAAGCGCATCCGCGTACCCGACCAGTGGTATGGTGACTATCTCGCGGCGATCGGCGCGGCGCGCATCGCCGAGCGGCGCATGAAGGAACTGACGGCGAAATATGGCCGCGAGACGATCAAGGCCTTCGTCGAGGCCTGGTTCGATTACTCCGAGCGCCGCACCGTCAACGCCATCCGCAAGCTGCCGAAGGGCCGGCTGTTCAACAAGACGAGCCACGACCCGGTGCCGGGTATCCTGCCCGATGGCATTCCGCTCCAGGTTTCGATCGAGGTCGACCCCGATTCCGCCATGATCGATGTCGATCTGCGCGAGAACATCGATTGCGTGCCCTGCGGCCTGAACGAGTCCATGGCCTGCACCATGGCAAATGTCATGATCGGCGTGTTCAATTCGCTCGAGTGGGACATCCCGCACAATTCGGGCACGTTCCGACGCATTCGCGTGCATTTGCGCGAGAACTGCGTGGTCGGGATTCCGAAGTTCCCGCATTCCTGTTCGGTCGCGACCACGAACGTCGGCGACCGCCTGGTGAACATGACGCAGGCGGCCTTCGCCAAGATCTCGGATGGCCATGGTTTGGCGGAAGGCAACACATGCCTGTCGGCCGGTTGCGCAGTGGTCTCGGGCGATGACGCCCGGCGCGCCAATGGCGCCTACATCAACCAGATGTTCCTGATGTCGGGCGGCGGCCCGGCGTCGTCCAAGTCGGATGGCTGGGTCAACTATCTGCTGCCGGTCGCGGGCGGATTGCTGTACCGCGATTCCGTCGAGCTCGACGAGCAGAAATACCCCATCCACGTGCGGAGTCAGAGACTGGTTCCGGATTCAGGCGGTGCCGGGCGCCAGCGCGGCTCGCCGGGCACCGAGGTTGTTTACGGGCCGCGCAACAACAGGATGCGGGTCGTGATCCAGCCCGATGGCTGCATCAATCCGCCGCAGGGCGTGCAGGGCGGTCATGCCGGGCGGCCCGCCTCGAATTGGTGGATCGACAAGGACGGCTCCAAGCATCAGATCGTCGGGCTGGTCGATGTCTCGCTCACGCCGGGCCAGAACGTGGTTGGCGTCGATGGCGGCGGCGGCGGCTATGGTGATCCGCTGACGCGCGATCCCAGCAGGGTGCTGAAAGATGTGCGCGAGCGCTGGGTCACACGTGGCACGGCTGAGTCCGTCTATGGCGTGGTGCTGAGCGGCGAGGCCGAAGCGGAAACACTCGCGATTGACATGGCCGCAACCGAACGTCGCCGCGCAGAGATCGAGCAAGCCGCGCGGGCCTAGTCGGGGCCGAGATGCCAGAGTCACACGCGCGCACGCGTCAATTGTGTCAGCTCAGGTCCCGTCGGCAGCGCCACCGGGCTTGAGTACTGGCAGAGGCACAACATGACCCGGCACTCCAACCGGATCTTCGCCGAACGCGGGCTCGACCGCGCCGCGCTTGACGCCGAGATGGTGCAACTTCGCGCCAAGGACCGGCAATGGAACGAGCTCAAGAATCTTCGCGCCGCCTATGACGGGGGTGATGACGTGACGGCGGTTGCCAACGCCGCCTTCCTCGCTCAGATCGGCGACAACATGATCTATTCGAGCAGCGCCTATCCGTCGCTGCGTCAGCACGAGCAAGGCGTGATCGCCATGGTCGGCGAGATGCTGAATGCACCCGAGGGGGCGGTCGGCAGCATCACGACCGGTGGCACGGAAAGCATCCTGATGGCGGTCAAAGCCGCGCGGGACTGGGCGCGGGCGACGAAGCCACGCGCCACCCAGCCGGAGATGATCGTGCCGCGCACGGCTCATGCCGCCTTTAACAAGGCAGGCGAGCTGCTTGGCGTCAAGGTCGTGCGCATGATTGAAAGTCCGGGCTATCGCGCGGACATCGAAGGCATGACGCACGCCATCAACGGCAACACCATCATGCTGGTGGGCTCGGCACCACCCTATCCTTACGCGCTGGTCGATCCGCTGACCGAGCTTAGCGGGCTCGCGTTGGAGCATGAGCTGTGGCTCCACGTCGATGCCTGCGTCGGCGGTTTCGTGTTGCCGTTCGTGCGCGAGCTGGGGCACGAAGTGCCGGGCTTTGACTTTCTGTTGCCGGGCGTGGCCTCCATGTCGGCCGACCTGCACAAGTATGGGTATTCAGGGCGCGGCGCGTCCGTTTTGATGATCCGAAGCGAGGTATTGGCCAAGTATCAAGGCTTCCACTTCGATGCCTGGCCTGCCGGCGTCTACTACACGGCGAGCGTCGCCGGCTCGCGCAATGGCGGCGCGGTTGCTTCGTCCTACGCGGTCATGCGCTATCTCGGCCGTTCGGGTTATCGCGAGCGCGTCGCCGCCATGCTCGAGAGCAAGCGACGCATCGGCGAAGGTCTTGTGCGGATCGGAGACCTCGGCATCCTCGGCAGGCCGGAAGGAACGCACTTTTCCATCGTTGCCAGCGATGTGGACATGTATGCGCTCGGCGATGGGCTAAACGATCGGGGCTGGCTGTTCCTGCGCGGCAAGGAGCCTCGGGCGATTCAACTTCAATTGAACGCCCGCCACGGCGCAATCGTCGACGAGTTCCTGGCGGATGTTCGCGAGGTCGCCGGGCTGGTCCAGGCAAACAAGATTGAGGGCCGGGGTGGCGGCCCGGTCTACATCGCTTGAGCAAGCACCCGGGCGGAGACACTTGGATTCGAAACATTCTGCGGGGACCACGCCAAGGATCCAGGCGGGAACGAACGAAACGAATTCGCCTGAGGTACGCTGGAGCGGCTTGGGGAGTCGAGAGCAATGAATGAGAGTGCGGCTCGAACAAATGTCGCCTTCGACCCGGTGCTGCTCGCCGTGATCAGCAACCGGTTCGATGCCATCGTGCGCGAGATGACCAACACGCTGCTCCGCGCTGCGCGCTCCGCGGTGCTGGCGGTCGCGCGCGATTTCTCGTGCTCGATCTCAACCGCCGACGGGCGGCTGCTCGCGACGGCCGAAGGTGTCCCCGTGCATGTGTTCGGCTCCCAGCTTCAGGCGGCGTCGATAGTTGAGCTTCACCCCGAGCGTCGTGAGGGCGATGCCTATCTCCACAATGACCCCTATCTCGGTAACTCGCACGCGGCCGATCAGAGCGTGCTGGTGCCTGTCTTCTTCGAAGGCGAACACTTGTTCACCGCGGTTGCCAAGGCGCACCAGGCTGATTGCGGCAACTCGATCCCTTCAAGCTACCACGCCGCCGCGAAGGACGTGTATGAGGAGGGCTCGCTGATCTTCCCGTGCGTGCTGGTGCAGCGCGATTTCAAGGACGTTGATGACATCATCCGTATGTGCCGAAAGCGCATCCGCGTGCCGGACCAGTGGTATGGCGACTATCTGGCAGCGATCGGGGCAGCACGCATTGCCGAGCGACGGATGAAGGAGCTGGCCGTAAAATACGGCCGCGAGACCCTAAAGAAATTCATCGAGGAGTGGTTTGACTATTCCGAACGCCGCATGATCAACGCCATCCGAATGCTCCCCAAAGGGCGCCTTCACAATAGGACGTGCCACGATCCCATACCCGGTATCCTGCCGGAGGGCGTTCCAATCCAGGTGTCGATCGAGGTCGATCCCGAGGCCGCCATGATCGATGTCGACCTGCGCGACAACATCGATTGCGTGCCGTGCGGCCTCAATGAGTCCATGGCCTGCACGACGGCAAACGTGATGATTGGCGTGTTCAACTCGCTCGAATGGGACATCCCGCACAACTCAGGCACGTTTCGACGCATTCGCGTGCATTTGCGCGAGCACTGCGTGGTTGGCATTCCGCGTTTTCCGCATTCTTGTTCGGTCGCGACCACGAATGTCGGTGACCGGTTGGTGAACATGACCCAGGCGGCCTTTGCCAAGATTTCGGATGGCCATGGTTTGGCAGAAGGCAACACCTGTCTCTCGGCCGGCTGTGCAGTGGTGTCGGGCCATGACGCGCGGCGGGGCGATGGCGCCTATATCAACCAGATGTTTCTGATGTCAGGCGGCGGACCGGCCTCGCCGAGCACGGACGGCTGGGTCAATTACGTCCTGCCAGACGCCGGCGGGCTGCTCTATCGTGATTCCATCGAACTCGACGAGCAGAAATACCCGATCCATGTGAAGAGCCAGAGACTGGTTCCGGATTCGGGTGGCGCTGGCCGTCAGCGTGGCTCGCCCGGCACCGAAGTGATCTACGGTCCGCGCAACAACAAGATGCGAATCGTGATCCAGCCCGATGGTTGCGTCAATCCGCCCCAGGGCGTGCAGGGTGGTCGACCCGGCGCAGGCGGCGCCAATTGGTGGATCGACAAGGATGGCACCAGGCATCGGATCATTGGCTTGGTCGATGTCTCGCTCACGCCGGGCCAGAATGTCGTTGGCGTCGATGGCGGCGGCGGCGGCTATGGCGATCCACTGACGCGCGATTCGGCGAAGGTGCTGAAGGAC
>VGET01000048.1 GCA_016869195.1 Alphaproteobacteria bacterium
GGGAGGGTACAATGGTCGTAAGAAATTAGCATGAAACGTTGTGGTCGAGCAAAACGACCAACGGAGTTCGAGTATCAATAACATTCGAAATGGCTTCTAGGGAGGGTACAATGGTCGTAAGGAAGATGCTTTCGATAGCCGCGGTGGCGTTTGGAGGTGGCCTTGCCTGTGCTGCCCCAAGCCAAGCCGCTGATGACATTGTAATCGGCTTCGCGATCGCTCAAAGCGGCTGGATGAATGCCTATGATGGCCCGCCGTCGGACTCCTCGTTGCTTGCGATCGATGAGTTCAACGCCAAAGGCGGCGTGCTTGGAGGCCGCAAGTTCAAGGCGGTGTTCTCCGACACCAAGTCGGAGCAGGCCGAAGGCGCGCGCGCGGCGCAAGATGTGATCGGCAAGGGCGCTCAGTTCATGGTCGTCTCGTGCGACTACGACATGGGTGCGGCGGCAGCAACTGTCGCCAATGACAACAAGATTGTGGTGATCTCGCTGTGCGCCTCCGATGCCAAGATGGGGGTGCAGGGCATCGGCCCCTACGCGTTCACCATGTCCAACTCCTCGCTCACCAGCGGCGCGGTGCTCGCCGAGTGGGGCTGGAACAAGAAGAATTGGCGCAGCGCCTACATACTGCTTGACACTTCGATCGAGTACGACAAGGCGATCTGCGCGGGCTTCAAGTCACGCTGGGAGAAGCTCGGCGGCAAGATCCTGGGTGAGGACACCTTCAAGCAGGACGACGCCTCGATCGCCTCGCAAATCACTCGCTACAAACAGGTGGCCGAGCAGAACGGCGCACCGCCCGACGTACTGCACCTATGCTCCTATGGCGGCGGCGGCGTGAGCGCAATCCGCCAGATCCGCGGGGCCGGCATCAACTCGCCGATCACCGGAGGGGATTCGATGGACGGCGACTACTGGACCGAGGGCATCGGCAAGCTCAACGACCATTACACTGGCACCTACGCCTCGGTCTTCGGCGATGACGTACGCAAGGAGGTCAATGCCTTCTTCGATCGCTATGCCGAGAAGCAGGGCGGCAAGCGGGCCTGCTGCTCGTTCGCGCTGCCCGGCTACAGCATCATCCAGGCGTACGCGATCGCGATCGAGCGCGCCGGTTCGACCGACAGCGACAAGGTGCTGGCCGAGCTCAACAAGTTTAAGAATGAGCCGCTCTTGGTCGGGCCGACCACCTTCACGCCCGATCTGCACATTAACCTCGAGCGGCCGCAGGCGATCATCGGGATCAAGGACGGCAAGGGCTATTTTGTCGACCTGATCCAGCTCCCGGAGCCGCCGCCGCTGCAGCTGATCTTTAAGAAATAGCCCCTCGGGCGGTCTGCGCTTCACGAGTTCGCCGACCGCCCGAACTATCCCGATTATTGGTCGGTCCATTGGTGTGGCCGTTCGACTAGGCCGGATGTCGCAGGCGCCGTGAGGGGGGCTTTCGCGGGTGCAAGCGGTCGTACAAAACGTCATCGACGCCTTGAGTCTTGGGAGCCTGTTCGCGCTCACCTCGCTCGGGATCGGGCTGATATTCGGCATCATGCGCCTGATCAATTTCGCGCATGGTGACCTAATCATGATCGGTGGCTACGCACTGATCGTGCCCTCGACAGCGGTTGCCGCGACCATGTTCATCGGGGAATGGCATCCTGGGGCAGCGGTTGCGGCGGTCATCTTTATCGTCGTCGTGTTTGCGATCGCCTGCGAGCGGCTGGCGTTTCGCCCGCTACGGCGCGCCAATCCCTCGGTGTTACTGATCACCTCGTTCACGCTCAGCTTCTTCCTGCAGAATGCGGTGATCATGATCTACGGCGGCCGACCCAAGGGGGTCGACCTTTGGCCTCTGCTGGTCGAACCGTTCATGCTCGGCGATATCCGCCTCCCTAGGCTTCAATTGGTGTTGATCGGCGCCACGGCTCTCCTCCTGCTTCTGCTGGTCCTTTTCCTGCGCCGCACGGCGATCGGGCGGCAAATGCGCGCGGCCTCGGAGGATTTCCTGATGGCCCGCTTTCTTGGCGTGCGCGCCAATCGGGTGATCGCAGCGGCCTTCGCGATCTCGGGCCTGCTCGCCGCCGTCATCTCGCTCCTCTTCGTGGTGCAGAACGGCGTCTTGAAGTTCGACATGGGCGTGCCACTCGTGCTCGCTGCGTTTGTCGGCACCGTGGTCGGCGGCATGGGCAGCCTGGTCGGCGCCGTGATCGGCGGCTTCGTGGTCGGGATCGCAAGTGTCTTCTTCCAGGTCGTTCTGCCACTCGACATGCGGCTCAATCGAGATGCCTGGGTCTACGGCCTGATCCTCGTGATTCTGCTTTTGCGGCCCGGCGGGCTGGTCAAGGTCAAGGCGGTACAGGAACGGATCTAGAGCGTGAGCCGCGATCTGCGCCCCCTCGCCGTCGCCCGCTACGTCTGGGAACCAGGCACCCTTGGATTCGGCCTGCTCGTGCTCACGCTGATCGTGTCGGCAATCGGCGACAAGGTGATCGAGCGTGCCGTGATCGTCGCGCTGTTCAACACGGTCACCGTGGTCGGACTGTACATCTTCATCGGCAACTCGGGCGTGCTTGCCTTCGGCCATCTCGCCTTCGCGATGATCGGCGGCTATGCCACGGCCTGGTTCACCATGAGTCCGACAAAAAAGGGCTTCGCGCTCCAACTGCCGACCTTCTTGGCCGAGACCGAGCTGCCGATGCTGCCGGCGGCGATCATCTCGGCACTCCTCGCCGCGATCGTGACCTTCATTGTCGGTATCCCGCTCATGCGGCTTGGCGGCATCGCCGCGAGCATCGGCACCTTCGCCGTGCTGATGATCTTCTACACCCTCTACTCGAACTGGGATTCCTGGACCTTCGGCGCGAGCACACTCGTCGGCATTCCGATCTACGTCAATCTGTGGGTGGCGCTCGCCTGGGCAGCGATCGCGCTGCTCGCCGCCACCGTCTACCAGAAATCGCGCTTTGGCCTCGCGCTGCGTGCGACTCGCGAGAATGAGGTGGCGGCCAAAGCGGTCGGCATCAACGTGCCGCTCCAGCGCCTGATCGCCTTTGTCCTGAGCGGCTTCTTTGTCGGCCTCGGCGGCGTCCTTCAGGCCCACTATCTCGGTTCGATCGTGGTCAAAGCATTCTGGCTCGGGCCCACTTTCATCGCCCTCGCCATGCTAATCATTGGAGGCCAGCGGAGCCTAACCGGCGCGGTGATCGGCGTGGTGCTGGTCTCCGCCGTGCAGGAGGTGCTGCGCCAGATCGAAAGCATCATCGGACTGTTCGGGCTGAGCCAGCTCGTCATCGCGCTCATCATGCTGGTGATCCTGATCGTGCGGCCGAACGGCATCGCCATGGGGCGCGAGATCCCGTTCCCAAGCTTCGGGAGCCTCCGCCGCGTTGCCGCACCACGCGGCGCCCTTGAGCCAGCAGCCGCGGAGCACGCGATCGTCCCCGCCGGTGGCAACCTCGACGAGCGGCTCGAGGCGTTCGATGTCACAGTCAGGTTCGGTGGCCTTGCCGCGGTCGACCGTGTCACACTCTCGGTTGGCCGGCGCGAGATCGTCGGCCTGATCGGACCGAATGGCGCCGGCAAGACCACGATAGTGAACGTGATCACCGGCTTCCAGAAGCCTACCCAGGGCAAGGTGGTGATCGGCGGGGTTGACGTCACCAACTTGCCGCCGCACGCGATTGGGCGCAAGGGCCTTGCGCGCACCTTCCAGGCGGTCCGCCTCTACCCCGACATGCCGGTGAGAGAGAATCTCGAGGTCGCGGCGGTCGGCGTCGGGTTGTCGCGCGTCGCAGCAGGCCAGCGCGCTGCCAGTATCCTCGACTGGATGGAGTTCAGCCACAAGGCGGATGCGCGGGCCAACACTTTGCCCTATGGCGACGAGCGCCGGGTCGGAATCGGACGCGCGCTCGCCATGGCGCCACGCTACGTTCTGCTCGATGAGCCGGCGGCGGGCATGAGCGATGCCGAATGCGACGAGCTCATGCGCCTTATTTCACGCATCCCCCAAAGATTTGGTTGCGGCGTGCTCTTGATCGAGCACAACATGCGGGTAATCATGGGGGTCTGCGATCGGATCCACGTGATTGACAGCGGTCGCACGATTACGGAAGGGACGCCGCAACAAATCCAGAGAGATCCAGAAGTGATCCGCGCTTATCTGGGATCGAAATCGGGTGCCGCCGGTGCTCGAGGTCGATGATATCTACGTCAGCTATGGTCGGATTCCGGCGATTCGCGGGGTCAGCCTGACTGTCGATGAGGGCGAGATCGTGTCGCTGGTCGGCCCAAACGGCGCCGGGAAATCGACCACCCTCATGACAGTCGCCGGAGCCCTGGTGCCGACCAAGGGGGCCGTGCGCCTAAAGGGCCACCCGATCACCGGTCACGCACCGGAGAATATTGCCAGACTTGGTGTCTCTTTTGTTCCCGAAGGGCGGCACGTCTTCACCCAGCTTACGGTCGAGGAGAATATCCGGCTCGGCACGGACATGCGGCGTGACAAGGATGCGATCGAAGCGGATTTCGAGCGCGTGCTGTCCTATTTCCCTTTTCTGCGTGAGCGGCTTTCGACGCCGGGCGGCAAGCTCTCGGGTGGAGAACAGCAGCAGCTGGTCATCGGTCGGGCGCTGATGACCGCACCAAAGATCATCCTGGTCGATGAACCTTCGCTCGGCTTGGGGCCGATCATCGTCGACCGGGTCTACGAAATCTTCCACAGGCTGCGCGAGGCCGGCAACACGCTTTTGGTTGTCGAGCAAAGCACGCACCGCGCATTGCAGAATGCGGATCGGATTTATGTTCTGCGCAGCGGCCGCATCGAATTGTCTGGTTCGAGCCGAGACCTTACCGACGAACAGTTGGAGTTCGCCTATTTTGGCTTCGACTCACCCGTCGGTCAGGGCGGCGGTCCGCATCCCTGACATGGCCCGCTCCAATCTCGGCCGCGAGGTAGGCCGAACACCTGCCGGCGCACGCCTGAATGGGCGCTCGACTTGCGAGCGACGCGCCACCCCGAGATCCGTAGGAGCCGTCGCATGATGTTTGCCGAGCCCCGGATATCGCCCAATGGCGACCGGTACGTGTTGATCGAGTTCGGCGATGACAGCGGTCTTCGCCTCAACCTGCGGGCGCGCGGATTTTCCGAGGCGCTCGACAAGGCTGACATCCCGGGTGTCCTTGAATCCAACCCGGGCTTCAACTCGGTGCTGGTCGAGTACGATTCCCGCCGCATCGACTATCGCGACCTGATCCGGGAGGCCATGGCCCTGGCGCAGGACGTCGGTATCCCTACCGAGGTCGAGAGCCGCCTCGTTCATTTCCCGACGCACTATCTCGATCCGTGGACCCGCGCGTGCATCGATGAATACCGGAAAACAATCAAGGAGCGACCCTACGACCCCGAATTGATCGTTGCCGAGAATCGCCTCTCCGGCCTCGAGGAACTCGTCGCGCTCCACTCGGCGACCGAGTACTGGATCGGCATTATCGGAGCCTATCCCGGGTTGCCGCTCATGCGACCGCTCGATCCTCGTTGCACCATCTACGCGCCGAAATACGATCCGCCGCGGATGTGGACGCCGCGGGGCGCCGTGGTCTGCGCCGGCGGCGCCACTGCGATCCAGACCCTGCATTCTCCCGGCGGGTTCAACATGATTGGCCGCACGCCAATCCCGCTGCTCGACCCGGTGCATCGAAATCCCGCGTTCCAGGGAAATATTGCGCTGCTACGCCCGGGCGATCGGGTTAAGTTCGACGTGATCGACCTCGCGGAGTACTCTCGGATCGAGGCCAAGATCGCCGAGGGTAGCTATGCTTTCAACATCATCGAGTATCAGCGCTTTTCGCTGACTGCCTACGAGGCCTGGGTCGCCTCGCTTGATGCCAGGACGCGATACTGATGGCCGGCGCCGCGGTGGAGGTCGTCAAGGCCGGGCTCGAGACGACGATTCAGGACTATCCGGGGCGCATCGGCGTGATCAGGTCGGGCTATCCGGTGTCGGGCCCGATGGATGGATGGTCGTTCCGTCTGGCCAATCGGCTCGTCGGGAATGACCCCACCGCGGCTGGGCTGGAGTGCCAATTCATTGGGCCGACTCTTCTCTTTCACGACGATCGGACGGTCGCACTTTGCGGCGCGCAGATGCGCGCAACACTCGACGGCGCGCCCATGGAGATGTGGGCGAGCACTTGCGTCCGAGCGGGTCAGATCGTCGCGCTCGGATCGGCGCTGCGCGGCGCACGCAGCTATCTCGCCGTGTCCGGCGGCATTGACGTCCCGGCATTCCTGGGTTCAAGGGCGACCTACGTGCTCGGCCAAGTGGGCGGCATCGAGGGTGCGCCGCTCAAAGAGGGACAATGCCTACCGCTTGGTCGAGGGGTGAAGCGCGCGGGTCAGCGTCGCGTGGCAAATCAAGTGAGGCCCGTGTTTCCCTCCGACCGTGTCTGGTCGATCGAGGTGGTGCCTGGCCCCAATGACGACTGGATCGACGACGACGCTCAGGCTCGATTCTTCGCCAGCGGCTGGACCGTCTCCACCAGGAGCAACCGTGTCGGCGTTCGTCTCGACGGGCCTGAGTGGAGCTTCGCCCGACGCGCCTATGACAAGTCGGCCGAGAATGGCAGCCATCCATCGAACGTGATCGAGCATGGATACGGTCTCGGCTCGATCAATCTTTGCGGCCAGACTCCGATCGTGCTCGGGCCCGACGGCCTGACACTCGGTGGCTTCATCTGTCCTTACACCGTGCCAACCGGCTCGCTGTGGAAGGTGGGCCAGGCGCGCCCTGGCGACGTATTCCGCTTCCTTTCTGTCACGGTCGAAGCCGCACAGGCCGCACGCGATGCGCTCGACGCCCTGTGTTTCGCCTCGGACACGATCGAGGAGCTTTGATCGGGTGTTCGGGCCCGCGCTACCCGCTTGGCGACCTCGGCCAAGCCTTCGGCGGTCGGCGGCGCGGCCGAAGCTGGACCCGTTCGTCGGGATCATCGACCAGACCCTGGAAGAGGATAAGAGCCGTCCGGCGAAGCAGCGGCACAGCTCGAAGCGGATCTTCGAGCGCCTGCACGACCAGCACGGCTATTCTGGCGGTCTGACCATCGTGAAGGATGACGTGCTGGCGCGGCGTCAGCGGCAGCGCGAGGTGTTTGTGCCGCTGCGGCACGACCCCGGCCATGCGCAGGCGGACTTCGACGAGGCGCTGGCGGAGAGCGGCGGGGTGGCGCGGAAGATCCACTTCTTCGCCATGGACCTGCCACATAGCGACGGGTGCTTTGTGCAGGCCCAGCCTCTCACCCAGCTACACTGTTAGTGACACCAAATGCGGCGATGCGAACCAACAATACCACACGAGAGCGACCATATCCCGACCGGAAGTTCGCGGTTTTCTGCGTCTTTGAGAGATGTCGGCGAATGCAGGCAAACGTTGGAAAACGCTATTCCACGTTCTGCACCTGCTCGCGGAACTGATCGATCAGCGCCTTGAGCTCAAGGCCGATCGCGGTGAGCGCGGGATCGTTCGATTTTGCACAGAGCGTGTTGGCCTCGCGGTTGAACTCCTGCGCCAGAAAGTCGAGCCGACGCCCGACTGCGCCGCCCTCGCCGATCAACTGACGCGCCGATGCCTCGTGCAGCTTCAGCCGATCGAGCTCTTCGCGGACATCGAGCTTGACCGCGATCAGCGCGAGCTCCTGGGCGAGCCGCTCCTCAGGCAGAGGCGCGCCGGCTTCAAGCAAGGCCTTCACCTGGGTGCGCAGGCGCTCGCGCACGGCGTCCGGCCTGAGCGCCGCCAAGTCTTCCGCCTGCCTGCATAAGGCCACGATCGAATCGAGCGTCCGATTGAGCACCGCCGCGAGCGCCGCACCTTCGGTGCGCCGCGCGCTGACGAGCGCGGAGAGCGCCTGATCGAAGCTCGCCTTGAGCGCCGCCATGCGGCGTTCACGCGTCGCCTCGTCGTCCTCGGGCTCGACCGCCTCGATCACGCCGCGCAGCGCCAGCACACCATCGAGACGCGCGGGCGCCAGACCCTCGATCGGACCCAGATCGCGAATAAGCCCGAGCACGGCATCGAGCGCCGCCCGGTTGATGCGCATCGGCGCCACGGTCGAGAGCGGCACGGTTTGCAGCGCCACATTCAGATTGCCGCGATGGAGCGCGGCCGACGCCGCGCTGCGCAGCACCGGCTCGAGCGCATCGAGCCCAGGCGGCAGGCGGCAGCGCACCTCGAGCGCGCGCCCGTTCACGCATTTGAGCTCGAAGGCCCAACTCAGGCGCGCATCCTGTCCCGTCGCGCGGGCGAAGCCGGTCATGCTCGAAAGCGTCATGCGCGTTGTCTCCTTCACACGGCGCGACAGGCGGGCGCGGCGGCCGATAGTATAGGCACCATCTACCGCCTCCAACCGGAGAGCCCATGCCCAACCGAAATACCGAGAGCGTGTTGATCACTGGAGCGTCGAGTGGCATCGGCGCGGCGCTCGCCGAAGCCTATGCCACCCCGGGTGCGCGCCTTGCCTTGACCGGGCGCGATGCCGAGCGCCTCAAAGGGATCGCGGCGCTATGCACGAAGGCCGGAGCGGCGGTGAGCACGCAGGTCATCGATGTTGCCGACCGCGCCGCGATGGCGGCGTTCGTGGCCGCGCTCGATGCCGAGCGCCCGCTCGACCTGGTGATCGCCAATGCCGGCATCGGCGGCTCGACCAGCGGCCTCGTGGGCGGGGATCGCAGCGAGGCGGTCACCCGGCGCATCTTCGCGGTCAATCTCGACGGCGTGCTCAACACCGTGCTGCCGGCGGTGCCGCTCATGAGCGCGCGCCGGCGCGGCCAGATCGCGATCGTGAGCTCGCTCGCCGCGTACATTCCGCTCCCCGGCATGGCGGCCTATGGCGCGACCAAATCGGCGATCAAGAGCTATGGCGAGGCGCTCCGCATGGAGCTGCGGCCGAAGGGCATCGGCGTCAGCGTGATCTGCCCCGGCTATGTGCGCTCGCGCCTGACCGCGAACGGCCCGAAGGTGCAGCCCTTTGTGAAGGAAGCCTCGGCGGCGGCCGAGCTCATCAAGCGGCGCCTCGCGCGTAACCCCGCCGTGATCGCCTTTCCCTGGCCGCTGGTGGCAGCGACCTGGGCGGTCGGTGCCCTGCCGTCCTGGCTCAAGCTTCACCTGCTCTCGATCGGCCTCAGGGACGACTGATACCAAAGCGCGATGAGCGTGACTCATCGAGCTTTGGCCGGCGCGACCGCGCCGCGCCACGTCAGTGGCGAGAGCCAAGCGAGCGGAGCGAGCGCCCGGCGCCTGAGGGCGCCTCGATGATCGCTCACGATCATCGAGGTTTGGTATGACCCGGCGCCCTTGCGTTTCATGCTGACCTGATGAAGCATCGCGCACGATTGGAAAACACAGTTGGATTGAAATGAGAGGCGCGACGATGAAGCCGAATGAACAGTCCTGGGAAGCACGCGAACGAGCCGCCTTCTTCCACACCTTCACCGACCTGCCGACGATCCATGAGGACGGCGCGACCGTGATCGAGCGCGGCGAAGGCGTTTACATCTTCGACACCGCGGGCCGGCGCTATCTCGAAGGCAATGCGGGTCTCTGGAACATGACGCTCGGCTTCAGCGAGCAGCGCCTGGCTGACGCCGCCCGCCGGCAATACGAAACCCTGCCGGGCTATCACACCTTCTTCGCGCGCAATTCGAAGCCCTCCGTCGAGCTAGCAGAGCGCATCAAGGCGCTCTCGCCGATGCCGATGGGCCGCGTCTACTTCACCAACTCGGGCTCTGAGGCGAACGAGACGGTGGTGAAACTACTCTGGCTGATCTGGGCGGCCGAGGGCCAGCCCAAGCGGCGCAAATTCATCATCCGCCGCAATGCCTATCACGGCGCGGCGGTGATGACCTCGAACCTCACCGGGCGCGACTATGTGAAGGCGTTCGGCCTGCCGACGCCTGACATCGTCACCGTCGATTGCCCGCACTACTGGCGCAACGGGCTGCCGGGCGAAAGCGAGGAGGCATTCGCGGCGCGGCTGGCGACCTCGCTCGAGCGCACGATCGAGAAGGAAGGGCCCGAGACCATCGCCGGATTCTTCGCCGAGCCGATCATGGGCGCCGGCGGCGTGCTCGTGCCGCCCAAAGGCTATTTCGAGCTGGTCGGCAAGGTGCTGCGGAAACACGGCATCCCGCTCGTCGGCGATGAGGTGATCTCGGGCTTCGGGCGCAGCGGCAATATGTGGGGCGCGCAGACGGTCGGCATGAGCCCGGATATCATGGTGACCTCGAAGAGCATGTCGGCCGGCTATTTCCCCATGGGCGCGGTGCTGCTCTCCAAGGCGATCGACGAGCGCCTGAGCGCGGCGTGCGAGCCCTGGGGCGAGTTCCCGCTCGGCTTCACCACGGCCGGGCATCCGGTCGGCTGCGCGATCTCGCTGGAGGCGATCCGCATCACCTTCGAGGGTGGCGTGTTCGAGCATCTGCGCCGCGTGAGCCCGCATTTCCTGGCGCGCCTGAAGGCGCTCGAGGCTCATCCGATGATCGGCGAGGTGCGGGGCGTCGGGCTCATGGGCGCGCTCGAAATGGTGGCGAACAAGGCGAGCAAGGCCTCGTTCCCCGGCACGGTGCGCATTGGCGAGCGGATCGCGCGCGCCGCGCGTGACCAGGGCCTCATCGTGAGGCCGCTCGGCGGTGCGCTCGTCATCGCGCCGCCCTTCATCATCGCGCGCGAAGAGATCGACACGATGTTCACGACGCTCGAGCGCGTGCTCGATGCGGTGCATCACGAGTTGAAGCGTCAGGCGGCCTGAGTCGACACAGGCTCGCAGGCGGGAACATGGAACGAGGGTACTAATCGATGGGCGTCACCATCAACGCGGATATCGGCGAGGGCTTCGGCCTCTACACGTTCGGCTATGACGAAAAGATCATGCCCTACATCAACATCGCCAATGTCGCGTGCGGCTTTCACGCCTCCGACCCGCCGGTCATGCACGCGACGGTCAAGCTCGCCAAGCAACATGACGTCAAGGTCGGTGCTCACCCCTCCTTGCCGGATCGCCAGGGCTTCGGCCGACGCGAGATGGTCATGCGGCGCGACGAGCTCAGGGACTTCGTGATCTATCAGGTCGGCGCGCTCAAGGGCTTCCTCGCGGCACAGGGGATGGAGCTCAATCACATCAAGCCGCATGGCGCGCTGTTCGGCATGACGTCAAAATACGAGCACTGTGCCGAGGCAATCGCCGATGCAGCGGAGGTTTTCAGGGTACCGCTGATCGGTCAGGCCGGCACCATGCACGATACGGTCTATAGCCGGCGGGGCCTGCCCTGGTGGCCCGAGTTCTACGCTGACCTCGAATATGACAAGACCGGCGCGCTCATCATCACGCGAGAGCACGAGCCCTATGAGGCGAAGGCGACGACTGAGCGGGTGTTGCGGGCAATCAAGGAGCGTAAGGTCCGCTCGGTCGAGGGGGTCGACGTATCGGCCAATGCGCAAACAGTGTGCATCCACTCTGACACGCCGGGGATCGACAAGGTCGCGCCTGTGCTCCGCGACGCGTTGCGCCCCTACATGTAGGAAGCTCCGCCGCTCTCGACTGGCCTCGGGGACAACCGATCAGTTGTTGAGGCGGCGCCAGGCCGCGACGTTCCTGTTGTGCTCTTCGAGCGTGTTCGCGAACGCGTGGCCGCCCTTGCCGTCCGCGACGAAATAAAGCGCGTCGGTCGTCATCGGGTTAAGCGCCGCCTCGATCGAGGCGCGGCCGGGATTGGCGATCGGCCCCGGCGGCAGGCCGGTGTTCTTATAGGTGTTGTATGGACTGTCGATGCCGAGGTCCTTGCGCGTCAGCGCACGATCGAGCGGCCCGGACCCCTTGGTGATGGCAAAGATCACCGTCGGGTCGGATTGCAGCGCCATGCCGAGCCTCAGCCGATTGACGAACACGCCCGCAACCTTCGGGCGCTCCGTGGCAACACCAGTTTCCTTCTCGACGATCGAGGCGAGCACGAGCGCCTCGGCCGCGCTCTCGAACGGCAGGTCCTTGGCGCGCTTCGGCCAGAGCTCCTCGATCAGCTTGGTCAGATCGGTTTGCATGCGCGCGATCAGCTCGGCCCGGGAATCGCCGAAGGCGAAGTGATAGGTCTCCGGCAGCAGGAGACCCTCGCCCGAGAGCGTGCCGACTTCGCCCTTGAGGCCGTCGGCCGCCTCGACCAGCGCCAAGATCTCGGCCGTGGTCAACCCCTCGGCGATGGTGAGCTTGCGCACCACGGCATCGCCCGCGATGAGCTTGGCCGCCACATCCTTCGGGCTGATCGAGGCTGGGAACTCATATTCGCCAGGCTTCAGCTGGCCCGCGCCGCCCTCGAGCCAGAGGCCGGCGAGAAACAGCCGGCCATTCTCGATGACACCGGCGTCTTCGAGCTTCGCGACAATCGTGCGCGCGCTCGAGCCACGCTCGAGCACGACGGTGCGCGCCTCTTGCAGAGGCCCCGTGCCCTTGTAGTAGCCGGTGACATAGAAATAGCCGGCGGCGACCACGCCGATCGCGATCACCACGATCGCGAGCGAGCCGAAGATGATCGCCCGACGCAAAACGTCTCCCGATCAGGGGCCCGCGCCGACGATCACCGTGGCGTTGGTGCCGCCGAAGCCGAACGAGTTCGACAGGGCGTAGCGCACCGGCCGCTCCTTGGCCTTGTGCGGCACGAGATCGAGGTCGCAGCCCTCCGACGGATTGTCGAGATTGAGCGTCGGCGGCACGATGCCGTGGTTGAGCGCCAGGATCGAGAAGATGACCTCGACACTGCCGGCGGCGCCGAGCAGATGGCCGATCGAAGACTTGGTCGACGACATCGAGATCTTGTGCGCCGCATTGCCGAAGAGCCGCTTCACCGCGCCGAGCTCGATCTCATCGCCCAAAGGCGTCGAGGTGCCGTGCGCGTTCACGTAGTCGATATCGGAGGGGCTGAGGCCCGCGCTCTTGAGGGCGTTGCGCATCGAACGAAAACCGCCATCGCCGTCCGGCGCCGGCGCCGTGACGTGGTGCGCATCGCCTGACAGGCCGTAGCCCAGGATCTCGGCATAGATTTTCGCGCCGCGTGCCTTGGCGTGTTCGAGTTCCTCGAGCACGACGATACCGGCGCCCTCGCCCATGACGAAGCCGTCGCGATTGATGTCCCAAGGGCGCGAGGCCCGGGTCGGGGTGTCATTGAAGCTGGTCGAGAGCGCGCGCGCAGCCGCGAAGCCCGCAACGCCGAGCCGGCAAACCCCGGCTTCCGCGCCGCCCGCCACCATGACGTCGGCATCACCCAGCTGGATCAGACGGCTCGCATCGCCGATCGCGTGCGCGCCGGTGGAACAGGCCGTCACCACCGCGTGGTTTGGCCCCTTGAAGCCATAGCGGATCGAGACGTGGCCTGACGCGAGGTTGATCAGGCAGGCCGGGATGAAGAAGGGCGACAGGCGCCGCGGGCCCTTCTCGTGCACCAGGATCGCATTCTCCTCCATGGTGCGGAGGCCGCCGATTCCTGAGCCGATCATCACGCCGGTGCGCTCGCGGTTCTCGTCATCGGTCGGCTTCCAGCCGGAATCCTCGACCGCCTGAACCGCGGCCGCGAGCGCGAAGATGATGAAATCATCCATGCGCCGCTGATCCTTCGGCGGCACCCACTCGTCGGGGCGGAACTCATGCGGTGCTGCGCCGCGCGGCACCTGGCCGGCGATCTTCGCCGGCAGGTCTTCGACATTGAAGGATTCGATCCGTCGGATGCCCGACTGGGCATCGATCAACCGCTCCCACGTCGCCTTCACGCCGCACGCCAGCGGCGTGACGAGGCCAAGGCCGGTCACGACGACCCGCTTCATCCCGAACCTCGCGGAGTTTGCCGGAGCGCCATCGGCGCGACCTCGGCCCGCCCGCTCAGGTGATCTGTTCGATGTAGTTGATGGCGTCCTTCACGGTGAGGATCTTCTCGGCGGCGTCATCCGGGATCTCGCAACCGAATTCCTCCTCGAACGCCATCACGAGCTCGACGGTGTCCAGGCTGTCGGCGCCAAGGTCGTCGATGAAGCTGGCGTTTTCGGTGACCTTGGCCTCGTCCACACCGAGGTGCTGGACGACGATCCTCTTGACCCGAGCCGGAATATCATTGTCAGCCATCGATCCACCTTCTGGGCTTCTTGGTCGCATGTACGAGCGCTGGAACCGCGCGCCGCGCCGGCGGGTAATGTGCCTTCCGGCCACGCGCCGTCAAGTCAATGTCCGTCACCCCGGCAGCGGGCTGCCGACGGCGCCACTTTGTAGCACGACGCCCGCCCGACACAAGCCGGCAGTCCCAATCCCACGCAGGCCTCAGACCATCGCCATGCCGCCATTGACGTGGAGCGTCTGCCCCGTCACATAGGCGGCCTCGGCGCTGGCAAGATAGGCGCAGGCGGCGGCGACATCCGCGCCGACGCCAAAGCGCCCGGCCGGAATCGCCTGCAACAACCGTGCTTTCTGGTCCTCGCTCAGCACGTCGGTCATGGCGGTGGTGATGAAGCCCGGCGCCACGCAATTGACGGTGACGTTGCGGCTGGCGACCTCGGCGGCCAGCGACTTGGCCAAACCGGTCAGGCCTGCCTTCGACGCCGCGTAATTGGCCTGGCCGGCATTGCCGGTGGTGCCGACGACCGAGGTGATGAAGATGATCCGGCCATAGCGCTTGCGCATCATGTCGCGCAGCGCCGCGCGCGCGAGGCGAAAGCCGGCGCCGAGATTGATGTCGATCACGCGCTGCCAGTCCTCGTCCTTCATGCGCATGGATAGGCCATCGCGCGTCAGCCCGGCGCAGTGCACCAGGATGTCCAGGGCGCCAAGCGCGGCGCCGGCTTTGCCCGGCAGCGCGTCGACCTCGACACTGGCCGAAAGATCGCAGGGCAACACGTGAACCCGCTCGCCGAGCTCGGCACGAAGTCTCTCGAGCGATTCGGCCTTGGTGCCGGAGAGCGCGACCGTGGCCCCCTGGCGATGCAAGGCGCGCGCGATCTCGCTGCCGATACCGCCTGATGCGCCGGTGACCAGCGCGCCCTTGCCGCTCAGATCAAACACAAGAGTCCTCCGCTCAGAGCGTCTTCAGGAACGCTTCGACCTCGGCCGGCGTCAAGACCGAGAGCGTCGTCAATTCCGGCTCGATGCGCCTGTTGAGCCCGGTCAGCACCTTGCCCGCGCCGATTTCGACCACGGTGTCGACGCCGAGCGCCTTCATCTTCGAGACGCTCTCGCGCCAGCGCACCATGGCGGTAATCTGCTCTACCAGGAGGGCGCGCGCCCGGCTCGGCTCATGCACCGGCTCGGCGCTGACATTGGCGATGTGCGGCACGCCGGTCGGCGCGAAGCTCACGCTTTTGAGCGCCTCGGCCATCACCTCGGCCGCCGGCTTCATGAGCGCGCAATGAAAAGGTGCCGAGACCGGCAGCATGATCGCGCGCTTCATGCCGCGCTCGGCCGCCAGCTTGACCGCGCGCTCGACCGCGGTCTTGTGGCCACTGACCACGACCTGCCCGGGCGCGTTGTCATTGGCGACGTCGCAGACCTCGCCTTCGGCGGCGTCGGCGGCGAGTGCGCGCGCGGCATCGAGCTCCGCGCCGAGCAACGCCGCCATGGCGCCGACACCCACCGGCACCGCCTCCTGCATGGCGCGGCCGCGGCGCTGGAGAAGGCGCGCAGTGTCGGCCAGGGCCAGCATGCCGGAGGCCGCGAGCGCGGAATATTCGCCGAGCGAATGCCCGGCGACATAGGAGACAAGGGTGCCGAATTTGAGCCCGCCCTCGGCTTCGAGCACGCGGATCACGGCGAGCGACACCGTCATCAGCGCCGGCTGGGTGTTCTCGGTTAGAGTTAGGTCGCTTTGCGGACCGTCAAAAACGAGTTTGGACAGCCGCTTCCCGAGCGCGTCATCGATCTCTTCGAAGACATGGCGGGCGGCGGGGAAGGCTTCGGCCAGCTCGCGGCCCATGCCGACCGCCTGGGAGCCCTGGCCAGGAAAAACGAACGCCCTCATCGATCCGCTAACCGTCCCTCCGCGGCGCCCCGATTCGGCGCGGCGCGCAACACTTGGCCCGCAACCCAGCCCTGTCAAGCGCGCTTGCGCCCGGAAGGCATTGATGTATAGTGCCCGGCCTCGGAGCCGGCGGACAATAGGGCCGCGCGGCGACAGGGTCATTTGACCCCCGACGACCGCCTACGAACGGAGTTAGGAGCCGATGCCGCTCTACGAGAGCACGTTCATCATGCGCCCGGATATCACGGCGCAACAGGTCGAGACGTTGACCCAGCAGTTCACGGATCTCATCAAGGCCCAGAATGGCTCGGTGCCCAAGACCGAGTATTGGGGCCTTAAAAGCCTGTCCTTTCGCATCAAGAAGAACCGCAAAGGCCACTACGGCTATATGCAGATCGAGGCGCCGCCGGGTGCGGTGGCTGAGCTCGAGCGCAATATGCGGATCAACGAAGACGTGGTGCGCTATCTGACGGTTCGGGTCGAAAGCCATGATCCGGGTCCGTCCGCCATGATGCAGGCGCGGAATGCGCGCGATGACCGCGGCGGTGGCCGTGGCCGCCGCGACGACCGCGGCTTCGGCGATGACCGTGGCGGCGGGCGTCGGTTCGACGAGCCGCGCGACGGCTTCGGCGGCGATCTCGGCTGAGCCGACCGGTATTGGGAGCAGGCACGATGAGTGACGAACGGCAGGGCGGAAGCGGTGGCGGCTTCGGCGGCGGTGGCGACTTCGGC
>VGET01000049.1 GCA_016869195.1 Alphaproteobacteria bacterium
AGCGCCGCCTTGACTGCGGCCTCGCAGCTCTTGGTATCAGTGACGTCGAGATGTTGCAGCACCACGGTCGCACCGGCGGGCGCCTCGGGGTCCGACTTGCCGTTCAGCTTCTTGTCGACCGCGATGTTGCCGGCGAGTACGGCATAACCTTTCGCCGCCAATCGGTTGATGATGGCGCGACCGATGCCGCCGATCGCGCCGGTGAGCAGGACGACATTGGTCATGTTGTGTTTCCCTAGTTTGGGGTCTGGCGATCAGGGCAGCGCGGTGCGCCCGCCATCGATGATGAATTCGGCGCCGGTGATGAAATTGGCGGCGTCGGACAGGAGGAAGAGCGAGAGGTTCGCGATGTCTTCCGCCGTGCCGATGCGTCGAAGCGGCACGAACTCGGCGAACTTGGTCTTGGTCGCGGGGTCGTCCATGCGCGTCTGCATCGGCGTGTGGATGAAGCCCGGCAGGATGCAGTTGGAGCGAATGTTCTCGGCCGCGAACTGGATCGCGAGCGACTTCGAGAGCGAGCGGATCGCGCCCTTGGAGGCGCCGTAGGCTTCCTGCACCTTAATGTCGCCGCGCAGCGACTGGATCGAGGAGAGGTGAACCATCGCGCCCTTGCTGCGCTTCTTCATCTCAGGCACGGCATGGCGCGCGGTGATCACCATCGACTTCAGATTGATCGCCATCACTTGATCCCAGACCGCGAGATCCATGTCGATGGCCGAGGTGTCGCGCCCGAACCAGATGACGCCGACCGTGTTGGCGAGCAGATCAAGGCCGCCGAAGCGCGTGACCGTGTCAGCGACCGCGCGCTTGACCAGCGCCTCGTCGGTCAAATCGCCCTGCACATAGAGGTGCCGGCCCGGGCCGCTCGCGATCTCGGCCGGCTTCGGCTTCACGTCGATCAGCGTGACGTCGGCACCTGCCTCGATCAGCGCGTTGCCGATGGCGAGGCCCATGCCGCCGCCGGCGCCCGCGATCAGGCCCACCTGTCCCTTGAAGTCGAAGCTGATGCTGCTCGTGGCCATCGGCCGATGCTCCCTTCAGATGCGCTCGAAATAGCGCTTGCGCTCCCAATCGGTGACGCACTCATGGTCGAAGGCAGCGAGCTCCTGCCGTCCGAAATTGGCGAGGTGCGCGTGCACCTCGGCGCCGAGTGCCTCGCGGGCGAACGCGCTCTGCTCGAACAAAGGCAGGGCCTCGTGCAGCGCCATCGGCACGCGCGGCAGCGCCGCGTCGCGATAGGCATTGGCGCGATAGATCTCGGGCGCCTTCAATTTGCGCCGGATGCCATCGAGCCCGGCCGCGATCGAGGCTGCGATGGCGAGATAGGGGTTGGCGTCCGCGCCCGGAATGCGGTTCTCGACGCGAAAGGAGGGGCCGTGGCCGCACAACCGGAAGCCGCAGGTGCGATTGTCGTCGCCCAAGGCGATCGCGGTCGGCGCGAAGCTCTCGGGCCGAAAGCGCTTATAGGCGTTCACCGTGTGGCCGACGAGAAAGGCGAGCTCGCGCGTGCGCTCGAGCTGGCCGGCGACGAAGGCGCCGAAGGCCGCGCTCATATGGCCGGGTGCGTTGCCGTCCCACGAGAGTGGCGTCGCGCCGTCGGCACTCCAGAGGCTCGTGTGCAGGTGGCAGGATGAGCCGATCTCGTGCGCCCAGGGCTTGGCCATGAAGGTTGCCGACAGGCCGGCCTGGGCCGCGAGCTCCTTGATCGCATTCTTGTAGAGGGCGTGCCGATCCGCCATCTCGATCGCATCGGTGTAGCGCAGATTGATCTCCTGCTGGCCGAGGCCCCACTCGGTCTTGGAGAACTCGATCTCGATGCCGATGTCATCGAGGTGGCGGCGCACCGCTTGAAGGAACGGCTCGTCCTTGGCCGATTGCAGAATGTGATAGTCGCCGCGATAGGTCGAGGTCGGGTCGAGGCCCTGATATTCCTTGTGCCAGGCGGCTTCGAAACTGTCCTTGAACAGGAAGAACTCGAGCTCGGAGGCGCATTTCACGCCGAAGCCGAGCGCCGCCGCTGCCTCGACCTGGCGCTTCAGGATCGCGCGCGGCGACACGGCAACCGGCGCGCCACTGTGCTCATCGCGCAGATCGCACAGCACCATCGCGGTCTTATCGTGCCAGGGCACGCGATGGAGGGTCGAGAGGTCGGGCGCGTAGTGACAATCATGATAGCCGGTGTCCCAACTCGTCAGCGCGAAGCCGGGGCGGGGGTCCATGTCCATGTCGACCACGAAGACATAGAGCGAGCCGTGCAGGCCCTCATCGCCGAGCGCGGTTTTCAAGAAGGTGCGGCCGGTGACGCGTTTGCCCATCAGGCGGCCCCAGATGTCGGGCGTCGCGCACACCACGGTGTCGATGTCGCCGCGCGCGATCAGCGCTTCGATGCTCGCTCGGTCGAGCGCGTTCATGCGGTCCTCTCAGATCGTCTCGAAATAGCGGTCAAGCTCCCAGGGCGTCACCGTCTCGGCGAGCCAGCGTTGCCATAGGTTCCACTCGACCTCGCGCGACAAAGCGAAGTGCTCGACAAATTCATCGCCAAGCAGTTTGCGCGCAAGCGTTGACGCCTTCAGGCGCGCTGCCGCCTCGCCGAGGTCCCTTGGCAGGCGCTCATAGGCGGGGTTGATGCTGGCATTGCCGATCGCAGGCTCGGGCGCGCGCATATTGTTTTCAATGCCATGGAGGCCGCCGGCCAACTGCGCCGCGATCGCGAGATAGGGGTTCACATCGGCGCCGGACACGCGGTGCTCGATGCGCGCGGCCGCGGCACTCGGCTTCGAGATAAAGCGCAGCGCCGCCGTCCGATTGTCCACGCCCCAGGATGCGTTCATCGGCGCCCAGGCCGCCACGTTCGGGCGGCGATAGGCGTTGATGCTGGGCATGAAGATCGCGGTGAAGTCGGCGACGGTCGCGATCTGCCCGGCGGCATAGGCGCGGCAGAGCGCGCTCGGTTGATCGCCTTCGAGGAACAGCGCTTCGCCATCCTTCCAGAGTGACTGGTGCACATGGCCGCCGGAGCCTGATTGCGCCATGTCCCATTTCGGCATGAAGGTCGCGACCAGGCCCTGCTCGGCGCACAGCTCCTTGAAATAGGCCTTGGCGCGCATCGCGCGATCAGCGGCCTCAAGCGCTGGCGCGTGCGCGATCGCAAACTCGATCGCGCCATGGCCGAGTTCGGTGTGCGACGCCTCGATCGGCACGCCGACATCGGCCATGCGGGTCATGAACGTGCCGATCAAGGGCCGGGTATCGGCGAGGCGAAGGTGGCTATAGGCGTTCCAGGTGCGCGAAAGGGAATTCAGCTCGCGTTGGCGCCCGCCCTTCATAAGCGCGCGATCGGCGTGGAACACATAGCACTCGAACTCGATCGCGAAGCGCGCCTCATAGCCCATCGCGCTTGCCTTCTCGGCGACGCAGCGGAGCACGCTGCGCGGCGCGAGCGGCACCAGCGCGCCGGCCTCGTCATAGAGATCGCAGATCGCGGCGGCGGTGTCGTTGAGCCAGGGCAGGCGGCGTAGCGTCGCTGCATCGGCGCGCGCGAACCAGTCGGGGAAGCCGTTCTCATAATTGCCGATGCGTGATTCATACACGTCATCGGCCGTGGTGAGGCCGTAGAGGATGGTGCAGAACGCACTGCCGGCGCCGCTCTCGGCCTTGGCGATCGAGAGCAGCTTGGCGCGCATGCCGCCATCCATCTCGGGCAGCTCGATTTGAATGAGGCGCACGCCCTCGGCCGCGAGGCGCCGGGCCGCTTCCGCGGGTTCGCTCGTGTCGCTTGTCATGACCTGCCCTGACGACGCGCGCGCGTCGCGGCCGAGCCGATTGCGCTCGGCTTCATCTCGCCGACCGCTTCATAAGCGGCATCGGGCACGAGACGCGGGTCCTTGTAGATGATCCAGCTGCATTTGCCGCCGATCCGTGCCTCGGGCCAGGTCGGCGGCTCGACCACGCGCGTCGGGTAGCCGAACTTCGCGATCGGCATCCGCATGTTGAGCTGGCAGCAATGCACGCAATAGACGCAGATGCCCTTCTTGCTCCATGACCACGGATGCGCACGCGTGGTGACGCGAAAGCCGAACGGTGCCTCCATGCGCGGGCGCTCGCCGGTTACCGGATCAGTGCGCATCGAGCGGCCGCCCGAGCCGCACGGGTCGAAGCGCAGCACCACGCGATCCTTCTCGTCCGTGATCTCGATGTCGCCTTCGCGCGTCGGGCCGCTCAGATGGCCGCGCAGCGCCTCGATCGCGACGGTCAGGATACGCTGAAAAGAGATCGGCCACGGCGCACTGTCCGTGTCGTAGCGATCATAGAAGTCGTACATCGGTGCCATCAGCCGGTCCCACAGCGGGCCGACATGACTCTCGCCCAGATGCTCGACCACGAGGTCGAGCATGCCACCAACCTGATCGCAGCCCTTGTCATGCGCGTCGAGCCAGAGCGCCCAGGCCTCGCGCAGCGCCGTTGTCGCCGCCTCGGCATCGCCTTTGGTTGCAAGTGTCGCGAACCGTTCGATCGCCTCAATGTAGGCGCGCCAGCCGGCATCGAGATCGAACGCGCGGCCGTCAGGGGCCCGCAACAACACCGCCAGCCGCGCCTCGCCTTCGCTCACCATCGACGCGGCGACGCCGTATTCGATCAGGTAATCGCGGATCTGTCCGATCCAGTCGCGATAAAGCTCATAGGCCTCGCGTGCCTCTTCGACCGTGTGGCGACCGAGATTCGCGGCATCATCGAAGCGACCGGCGGCGAGCGCCTCGCGCGCCAAGGCATAGCTCGAGCGCGCCTTGTCGCTCAGGGTGCCGGTGCGCGCGGGTCCGCCCAGAATGGCGTCGTACGCAACGGGCCCTTCCGCCGTTCCCTGATCCCTGTCCATAATCCCCCGCTGCGCGCCTTGTTGTGTTGCCCGCCCCACGCGCAGAGCCTTTGAAGGATTAAGGTATAGTGCCTAGACCAAGCGGTAAAGCGCTCGACAATCGGGCCATTCCATTGATGGCGACGAGCCCGATCGCGATCGCGCCGGTGCGTCCTGCCGCCGCGCACGAGCTGGTGCTCGAGCAGCTGCAGCGCGCGATTCAGCTTGGACGTTTCCTGCCGGGCGATCGGCTGCCGGCCGAGCGCGACCTTGCGTTGCAGCTTAACGTCTCGCGCACGACGGTGCGTGCCGCGATCAGCGTGTTGCAGCACCGGGGGCTCGTCGAGGTGAAGCGGGGCGCGACCGGTGGCATCGAGGTGCGCCGGCCCGATTCCGGCAGCAAGCGGCGGCAATTGCTGGGCGCGCTTCACGAAATCCGTGTCGTCTATGAGTATCGCTATGCGGTCGAGTGCGCGGCGGCACGGCTGGCGGCCCAACGCCGCACCAGCGCCGATCTCGCCGCGCTTCAGCGCTCGCTCGAAGAGATGAATGTGCTGACCGGCAGCGCGGCGGCGCGTCGGACGCCGGAGAATATCGCGCGCTTCCAGGCCGCCGATTCCGCGTTCCACCTCACGATCGCGGAGGCCTCGGGCAATCCGATGCTGCTGAAGGCGATCGAGGATGCGCGCGCCGGCATGTTCCTGCCAATCGGCGCGATCTTTCAGCAGCTCGAGGACAATGCGAACGACTTCCACGCGCTGATCCTGGCCTCGATCGAAGCGCGCGATGGCGAGGCCGCCGCCGCCGCTATGGGCGCCCATATCATCGAGGGCCGAAACCGGCTCGAGGCCATGGCACGCCGCCACGCCCGCAAGCCTTGACGCTCCCGGTTCAAAAAGGTCTAATTCCTAAACCATTGATTGAGCAGGAACGGATCAGCCATGGCGTCACGCGAGATCGATTTCGGCTTCGTCGCCTCGCCGGCCGGCGAGCCCGGCCTGTCCGATGCGGCGCTCTATCAGGAGATCCTGGCCGACTGCGCGCATGGCCAGGCGCTCGGCTATTCGACCGCCTGGATGATCGAGCATCATTTCTCAGATTATTTTCCGACACCCGACCCGCTCGCATTCCTCTCGCATCTGGCGGCGCGCTTTCCGAAGCTCGGGCTCGGCACCTGCGTGCTGGTGACGCCCTGGTATCAGCCGCTCCGTCTCGCTGAGACCATCGCGCAGCTCAACATGCTGACCGATCAGCCGCTTCACCTCGGCCTTGGGCGCGGCACTGCGAAGCTCGAATATGACGCCTTCGGCATCGAGATGGATGAGAGCCGCCAGCGCTTTGAGGATGTCTGGCGCATCGTCGAACGCGCGCTCAAGGGAGGCAAGTTCACCTATAAGGGCCCTATGCTCGAGGTGCCGAAGGAGATCGAGCTGCGGCCGCGCGGCGATACGAAGAAGATTCACTTCTATGGCGCGATCGGCGCGAGCCCGGAGAGCGCGCATGTCATGGCCGATCTCGGCCTGCCGCCGATGCAAACCTCGATCGGCAATCTCGAGAAGCAGATCGAGACGATCACCGCCTGGAAGGCGCGCGCCAAGGAACGCGGTCTCGATGCCTCGGCCTTCCGTTACCCGATCATGATCAACTGCATCGTGGCGGACACGGACGACGAGGCGGTACGCCAGGCGCAAACCTTCATTCCGCGCTTTCAGCAGGCACAGGTCGATCATTATGAGGGCGACAAGGATCACTACACCTATTTGAAGACCTACAAGGCGTGGCAGAACGTCTTCAAGTCGATGAAGGAGCGTGCCAACCCCGCCAATATTCCGCCCTGGTGTGAGTGGCAGCTCGTCGGTTCGCCCTCGACGGTGATGCGCAAGACGCGCGCCTTCGTCGATGCCGGCTTCAACATCTTCCTGCTCCATGTTGCGACGCCGGGCGTGCCACGCGAACGGCGCCACAACTGGATGAGCCGCTTCGCGCGCGAGGTCGCGCCCGAATTCAGTTCCGCCTTCGCCGCACGGGCCGCTAAGGTGGCGTGACTCAGTCACACCCCCAGGAGCGCGCCGTGGAGCTTGAGCCGAAGCTGAAGGAAATCCTCAGCCTGCCGCCGGACCCAAACGAGATTCCGGTCGAGACCATGGCGCCAGAGGAGGCGCGGCGCACCTGGAAGGCCGACATGGCGCAGGTGGCGGGCAAGCCGGTCGCGGTTGGAGAGGTGAGAGACCTGTCGCTGCCCGGCCCCGCCGGCCCGCTTGCGTTTCGGCTCTACAAGCCCGCCGCCAAACCCGGCAAGGCGCCTCCGCTCCTTGTCTATTTGCACGGCGGCGGCTGGATTCGCGGCGATCTCGATACCCACGACGATATCTGCCGCTATCTCTGCCTTCACAGCGGTTGCGTGGTCGCCTCGGTCGCTTATCGCCTGTCGCCCGAGGCCAAGTTCCCCGAGCCGGTGGACGATGCCTACGCCGCGCTCCTCTGGCTCGCCAAGGAGGCGGGGGCGCTCGGGGCGGACCCTGCGCGCCTCGCGATCGGCGGCGATTCCGCCGGCGGCAACATCGCCTGCGCGGTCACCATGCTGGCGCGCGATCGCAAAGGCCCGAGAATCGATTTCCAGCTGCTGATCTATCCGGTCACCGATCTTGCGTCCGCCACCGAATCGAAGCGGCTCTACTCCAAGGGTTATCTGCTCAACTCGATGCCGTTCTATATCGCGAGCTACATCAAGAACGAGGCGGACAAGCAGAACGGGCTCGCCTCGCCCTTGCGCGCGGCCGATCTCTCAAGACTGCCGCCGGCCTTCGTGCTGACCGCGGGCTATGATCCCTTGCGCGATGAGGGCGAGGCCTATGCCGAGAAGCTCAAGGCCGCGGGCGTGAACGTCACGCTCAAGCGCTATGCCGACATGATCCACGGCTTCGTCTCGATCACGGGGCTCATCCCGTCGGCCGAGCTGGGCCTCGCGGATTCGGCTGCGGCGCTGCGGCGCGCCTTCGGGCTCCAGTAGCGCCGTTGGCCAACTATCCAGAGTTTCGCGGCCGGGCCGCGCTGGTCACCGGCGCGGGCGGCGGCATCGGCCTCGCGATCGCAAACGCGCTCGCCGGTGCCGGCGCGCGAGTGACCGCGCTCGATTTGAAGGAGCGGCCGACCTCGCTCGCGGTCGGCGTCAGCTATCGAACGGGCGACATCACCGATGAGGCGTTCGTGCGCCGCGCCGCGCAAGAATCGGCGATCGACGGCAGGCTGCACGCGCTCGCCAATGCCGCCGGCATCGCGCTCAACGACCGCGGCGACGGCGCGCTCGAGACGATGGATCTCGCGGTCTGGAATCGCACGATCGAGGTGAATCTGACCGGCGCAGCCTTCGTGTCGCGCGCGGCGTTGCCCTATTTGAAGGCCGCGCGTGGCGCGATCGTCCATATCGCGAGCATAGTGGGCCTGCGCAATATGGAAAACATCAACGCCGGCGGTCCGCTCGATGCCTATCAGGTCTCGAAGCACGGGCTGGTCGGGCTCGCGCGGTCGCTCGCCATGCAATACGCGCCGGACGGCGTGCGCTGCAACACGGTGTGCCCCGGCGCGGTGCGCTCGCCGATGACCGAGGCGATCTATCGCGATCCGGCCCGGGTCTCCGCGATGTCAGTGCGCACGCCGCTCGGCCGCGTGGGCGAGCCCGAGGACATCGCCAACGCGACGCTCTTCCTGCTCTCCGACGCCGCATCGTTCATCACCGGCATCGACCTCGTGGTCGATGGCGGGCTGATGGCGAAGCTTTGAGGAGGGCGGGGGTTTCCATTTCTTGTCGTCATCCCGGACGCGAGCCGAGCCCGAGCGCCGAAAGGGCTCGGCTTTCGAGGCTTGCGGTCCGGGATCCAGGGCCGTGGGCACCAAGTCCGGGTCACAATGGATCCCGGCTTTCGCCGGGATGACGGCCGGAGTGCGTGCTGGCGTTGTGCATTCACGTGCAAGCTTCGATTGTCCAGTGTCGTCATTCCGGGCGTTAGGCGAGCCGACGATCAAAGATCGTCGCCGGCGAGCCTTGCGACCCGGAATCCAGAGTCTCGGACACCAAGTACGTAGCACGGCGGATCCCGGGTTGACGGGCTCGTCAGACCTCGCCCGTCCCCCGGGATGACGGGCGGCGGGGTGGCGGGCTCCCTGGCTGCTGTGGCTGCGTCCTAACCCAGCCCTTCCTCCTTGCTCACCTCTTTGATTGCCTGCTCGGCGACGTCGACGCAGCGGTCGAGCTGCGGCTGTGTCGCGATCAGGCCGGGCGCAAACTCGATGCCATAGACCGTGTGGCCGCCGAGCACGCCGAGCTCGCGCATGCGCTTCGCGATCTTGCCAACATGGGCGGGCGCCAACACCTTCCGCGTGCGCTTGTCGGAGGTAAAGTCGATCGCGGTCCACATGCCGAGGCCGCGGGTTTCGCCGACCACGGCGAGGTTCTCCAGCCGCTTCATCTTTTTCAGAAAATACTCGCCGTTGACGCGGCCCTTCTCGATCAACTTGTCGCGCTCGAGGATCTCGATCGTCTTCAGCGCGGCCGCGCAGCCGCCCGGGTGACCCTGATAGGTCTGCACATGAAGGAACTGCGGAATCGCTTCCGCGATCTCCTTCTTCACGATCGCGCCGCCGAGCGGGAAATAGCCCGAGGTGACGGCCTTCGCGAAGGTGATGACATCCGGCACCACGCCCCAATGCTCCATTGCGAACCACTTTCCGGTGCGCCCGAAGCCGCAGATCACCTCATCCGCGATCAAGAGCACATTGTACTTGTCGCAGATCTCGCGCACGCGCGGCCAATAATCATCGGGCGGCACCTGCGCGCCGAACGTCTGCATCACCGGCTCGCCGATGAAGCCGGCCACATAATCCGGCCCTTCGTGAAGGATCTGCTGTTCGAGATAGTCGATGCAGAAATCGTAATATTTGCGCTGCTCCATGCCGAACGGGTTGCGATAGCCGATCGGCGCGGGGATGTGGCTGTAGCCGGGCACACCGGGCTCATTGCCGTGGCGCGTGCCGAGCGAATCGGTCGCGGCCTGCGCGCCCATGGTGGCGCCGTGATAGGCGTCCCAGCGTGCGATGATCTTGTGCGCGTGAGGCTTGCGTCCGACATGGCGGTGATACTGCTTCGCGATCTTGAAGGCGAGCTCGTTCGCCTCCGAGCCCGATCCGCCATAGACGCAATGCGTCATGCCCTTGGGCGTGCGCTTGGCGATCTCGACCGAGAGGCGAATCGCCGAATCCGCGACAAAGGACATGCAGCCCGCATAGTGCAACTTGCAGAGCTGATCATAAATCGCGCGCGCGATCTCCTCATTGGCGAAGCCGAGCGAGGTCGCCCGCGTCTGCATGCTCATCATGTCGAGATAGGTCTTGCCGGCAACATCCTTGACCTCGAGGCCCTTGCCGTCGGTGAAGATCATGGGCCCGTCGCGCCGAATGTCCTCCATCTTGGCGAGCGAGAACATGTAGTGGTCCATGGCATCGGAGGCCAAGGCTCCGATATTGCGGCCGTGCTCCATGACGTCCTCCTTCCAATGTCTCAAAGGCGGCGCCATCGGGCGCCGCGTTCAGCTGCTTGTTTCCGGTCCCGTATCCTCGCCGGCGGCGGCGCGCGCTTTGCGCTGGCGCCATAGCCGCTTGGCCATCTCATCGAGCTCCTCATCGCCGACCAGGCCGTCGGGGCGGAGCGCCATGAACAGCACGATCACAACGCCAAGAAAGAATCCCGTCAATCCGAAGATCTGCGGCATCTTGGCGCCGAAGATGACCGGTGCGCCCTCGAGCCAGCGCATCAGCTCAGTGCCGAGCGTCACGATGACCGCGCCGACGACCGCGCCCGAGGCCGAGCGCATGCCGCCGAGAATGAGCATCGCGAGGGTCAGGAACACGGCGTCGAAATAGAAGCTTTTCGGGCTGATCGTGCCGACCAGATAGGCGTACATCACGCCGCCGAGCGAGAGCACGAAGCCCGAGAGCGTCCAGGCCACAAGGCGCAGCCGCTTGACCGAGACGCCGCTGGCTTCGGCCGCCAGCACGTCCTCCCCGCTCGCGCGCAATTGCAGGCCCCAGCGTGAATCGCGGAACAGGCGCGCGACGATCGCGCAGGCCGCCGCGATCAGCATCAACGACACCGTGTTGACCTTGAACGGGATGCCGTAGAACGCGATCGGCCCGCGCGTCAGGTCCACCCAGTTGGTGAAGACGGTGTGCACGATGACGAGGAGCGCCAGTGTCGCGATCGAATAGGCGATGCCGGTTTGTCGCGTCAGCACAAGTCCGGTGAGGAACGCGAGCACGGTGCCGATCACGACGCCGATCATGGCCGCAGGGATGAAATGCAGCTCGAAGGTGTTGAGGCCGAAGGGCGCGTTCGGAATGCCGGTCGCCTTGATCGCAAGCGGTGCGACCAGAATGCCCGCGACATAGGCGCCGACACCGGTGAAGGTGATGTGGCCGAGATTGGCCACATTCGAATTGCCCATCGTGATCTGCAGGCCGAGCACCAGGATCAGATTGACGAAGAAGACGTTGGCGACACGGATCTGCGCCTTCTCAGCCGCGGCCATCACGATCAGGCCGATCAGGATCACGAGCGCAGCCAGGATGAAGCCGCCGACGAAGGACTGCCGGCCGAGCCCGAAGCGCATCTGCAGGGCGGCCATCATCCTTCCTTGTCTCCGAACTGGTATTTGCGGCCGAACAGGCCTTGGGGCCGGAGGATCAGCACGGCGCCGACGAGAAGGAAGACGAAGGCGTCACGATAGCCGGCGATCTTGTCGGGCAGCACGATCTGGAACAGCACCTCGGCGACGCCGAGCGCGAGGCCGCCGACCACCGCGCCGGTCAGGCTGCCGAAGCCGCCGAGCACAGCGGCGACAAACGCCTTCAACACAGGCGAGAAGCCCATGAACGGGTCGACCGCGCCGCGCCGCGCCATGATGAAGACGGCGGCGAGGCCCGCGAGCAGCCCCGAGATCACGAAGGCCGCCAGCACCACCTGATTGGCGCGGATGCCCATGAGCCGGACCGTGTTGAAGTCTTTCGCCGCGGCGCGCATGGCGAGGCCGATATTGGTGCCGCGCAGAAGCGCAAGCAGCGCGATCAGCGCGATCGCGGTTACTGCCGCCTCGAGCAATTGCAACGTCTGGATGTGGACGCCGCCGATCACGATCTGGCTGCCGAGCCAATCGGGCGTCGGCACCGCGCGCGGGCGGGTCGCGCCGACCACCGAGACGAAGAAATTCTTGACCACGATGGAGACGCCGAAGGCGGTGAGGAGGCCGGTGGTCGCGGGCGCGTTGCGCACCGGGCGGAACGCGACGCGCTCGAAGGTGACCGCGGCCGCAATCGCCGCTGCGATGCCGATCGGCAGCAGCCACCAGGCCGAGGTCGGCGAGGCAAAGATGAAGAGCGCGTACATGGTGAAGCCGGCGATCGTGATGATCTCGCCGTGCGCGAAGTTCACCAGGCCCATGACGCTGAACACGATGGCGAGGCCAAGTGCGAGAAGCGCGTACTCGCCGCCGATCGAGGCCGCGTTCAGAACTTGCTGGATCACATAGTCCATGGCGTCCGATCACCCGGGCGCGCCGGCGTGCCCGCCGGTGCCGGTGCCAAGGTAGTGCTCCATCAGATCGTCGGAGGCGAGCAGGTCTTCCGAGCGGCCGGAGAACTGCAGGCGGCCCGAGTTCATGATGTAGGCGCGGTCCGCGAGCGCAAGCGCGTCATAGGCGTTCTGTTCCACGACCAGAAGCGTCAGTCCCTTTGCGCGCAGCTCGGTGATCAACCCGAAGATCTGCTCGACCAGGCGTGGCGCGAGGCCGAGCGAAGGCTCATCCAGCATCAGAAGCTTCGGGCGCGACATCATGGAGCGAGCGATCGCGAGCTGTTGCTGCTCGCCGCCCGAGAGCGTCTGCGCGCGACTGGCGAAGCGCTCACGCAGGATCGGAAACATCGTGAGCATTTGCTCGATATCGGCCGCGATGCCGTCGCGGTCGCGCCTCACCGCGGCGCCGAGCCTCAAATTCTGGCCTACCGTCAGATCGCCGAAGATCTTGCGGCCCTCGGGCGTCACGGTGGCGCCGAGGCGCACGATGTCCTCCGTGCGTTTGCGTGAGATGTCGGTGCCGTCGAGCTCGACCTTGCCGCCCGCCGAGGGCACAAGCCCGACGATGGCCGAGATCAGGCTGGTCTTGCCGGCGCCGTTGGGGCCGAGCAGGGCGACGATCTCGCCCTTCTCGACCCGCAACGATACCTCGCGAACCGCCTTGATCGACCCGTAGGCGACCGACAGTCGATCGACGACGAGCATGGACGGGAACTGCTTACTTGGTCACCGCCCACTTGCTTGCGCCATCCGCCACGTACTTCGGCAGGATACGCTGGATCAGCGTGAACTTGCCCTCGCGCACGCCGACGATGGCGAGTTGCTTGAGGGGCACGCCGCCGCGATCCTTGAAGGTCAGGCTGTCGGTCGTGACGCCCTTGACGTTTTCCAGCTCCCTGAGCGCGGCATTGATCGCCGCCGGTTCGGCCGAGCCGGCCTTCTCGATCGCGAGGCGGATGACCTCGACCGATTCACCCGCGAGGCCGAAGAAGATGTTCTGCACGGTGAAGCCGCGCTTGGTGCACTCGTCATAGAAGCCCTTGAGCGTCGAGCCCTCATCGGGGAAGCCGTGCGTGCCGAAGGTGACCAGGTTGGCGCCATCCCCGCCCACCTCGATCAGGCTGGGGTCGTCGAGGCCGTCGGTGCCGAGGATCGGAATCTCGAGGCCGGCCGCCTTCATCTGCTTCGCGAACACGCCGCCGTCCGGCATGATCCAGGCCGCAAACACGACGTCGGGCCGCGGGTTCAGATTCTTAATCTCGGTCACCTGCGGCGAATAGTCGTTGGTGCCGAAGTTCCAGTTGATCTGGCCGAGCACCTTGCCGCCGAGCTTCTCGAACGCGTCGCCGAAATATTGCGGCGTCACCAGCGAGTAGCTGCCGATGTCGTGGCTGACCAGCAGATAGGCGGTCTTGTAGCCCTGCGCGATCGCCCACTCGGCCACCGCCGAGGCCGAGGCGTTGTCGCCATAGGGCACGAGATAGGCGATCTCGGGCACCGCCGCCGGCCACTGCACCTGGGTCGAGCCGACCGAGAGCACCGCGATCTGTGATTGCGCCGCGATCTGCCCGCCCGGAATGAGCGTGGTGTCCGTCGGCGGGCCAAGCAGCACGACCGCGCCGTCATCGATCAGCTCCTGCGCCACGGTCGACGACAGCGCCGGATCGCCCTTCATGTCCTTGGCGATGAGCTTCAGCTTCTTGCCGCCGAGCACGCCGCCCTTGTCATTGATGATGTCGACCATGCAGCGCGCGCCGGGCTCGCTGTCATAGGGCGCGAGCTCGCCGGTCGCCGCCAGGAAATAGCCGATGGTGATCTCATCCGCCGCGAGCGACGGACCTGTCAGACCGAATGAGAACGCACCGAGCGCCGCCGCTGCGGTGCCGCGATAGAGCCACGTCTTGATGCCTTTACCCATGTCCCTCTCCCTGTCGTCCTGTTGTTCATGGAATTGCCGCGGCGGCCTCGGCGGGTGGCCGTTTCGCACGGCTCTGGGCCCGCCCGCGTCCACCGATATAGACCTCGACCACACGTGGATCCTTCTGGATCGCCTCGGGTGGTCCGTGCGCGATCATCCCGCCCATGTGCATCACGTTGATGCGCTCGCACACGGTCATGATGAAGCGCAAATCGTGATCGATCACGATGATGCCGCAGCCGCTTTGATCGCGCACCGCGCGCACCGAGCCGATCAGGATTTCGGACTCCGCCTCGTTCATGCCGGCCGCCGGCTCATCCAGCAGCAGGAAATCGGGCGCGAGCGCGAGCGCCCGCGCGATCTCGAGCCGGCGCTGCTGGCCATAGGGCAGCTCGCGTGCACGCCGGTGTTGCGATGCGGTGAGGTTCATAAACGCGAGTAGGCCATCGACGGTGACTCCCTTCAATTGCGCCTTGCGATGCGTGAGCGCCGAGGAAAACGCGACGTCGATGTTCTGGCGCACTGAGAGGCGGCCGAAGAGCCGGATGTTCTGGAAGGTGCGGCCAATTCCCATCAGCGCGCAATTGCGCGGACCAGTGCCGTCGATCCGCTGGCCGTCGAGCTTTACCGTGCCCTCGTCGACCGGCAACGCGGCTGAGATCACGTTGAGCAGCGTGGTCTTGCCGGCGCCGTTTGGGCCGATCAGCCCGACGATCTCGCCGGACTCGCAATAAAGGCTCACATCGCGCAGCGCATACACGCCGCCGAAGTGCTTTGAGACACGCTCAACCTCGAGTCGTGCCATGCATCCCCCTCGGCAGCGATCACGCTCGTGCCACCACCGTCCCGTTTCTATCGTCTAGAAATTATACCATTGTGGCAAGCCGTTTTCTCGGTGACCGAGCGCAGGCTACACGGACCGGCGCATCGCAACTCGTGCGTGCGCGGGTGTGCCGATTGACCGAGCACAGGGTCATCCATGACTATGACGATGGTGCGCGACGCCGCGCACAGATGAACGCACAGTGAAGAAAAAGAGGAACCGCCCCGTCATGGCCAAGTCGAAGCGTGAGGAAATTCGCGTTGCCGGTTTGAACGAGCCGCTCAGCCACTACACGGACGCGGTGCGCTTTGGCGATCTGTTGTTCGTGTCGGGTGTCGCGCCATTGGATGGCGCGGGCAGAGTGGTGGGCGGCAATGACGCGGCGGCGCAAACCCGTCAGGTCTTCCTCAACATGAAGCAGATCCTCAATGCCGGTGGCTGCGACTTCAAGGATGTGCTTAAGGTAACCGTCTATCTGACCGACGTGAATGACCGCGCGAGAATCAACCCGGTGCGCAAGGAGTTTTTCGGCGCGCACCGTCCGGCGAGCACGCTGATCGGCATCAGGGAGTTCGCGGTGCCCGGCATGCTGATCGAGATCGAGGCGGTCGCCGGCATTCCCGGCTGAGGGACCACACGAAGAAATTACGAAGATCGAGCACCCACGAAAAGATGTTCGATTCCAATTTTTGACGCGGATTCATCGGGGGAATTCGCGCGGCGTTCTGTTTTTTCTTGGAGATCTCGCTCGATCGTCCTTGCAATTTCGCAGGATATCGCCCATGACTTGGCTGTCGAGATTTGGACGACTGACGATTTCGTACCCCCTTCGTTGCGTGTAGGGCACGCATAGTTGCTTTTCCAAAAAATCGAGTGACCGCTATCGGGCTGCGCCTTTGCGCCTTCTGATCGGGTCAGTGTGTTCCACGCCAGCAGAGGAAGTTTC
>VGET01000050.1 GCA_016869195.1 Alphaproteobacteria bacterium
CGCCCTCTGCGGTTCGAGTGCGCGCAAGCTGAAGCAGCTCGACGCCAACCTGCTGGCCGGCCGCGCAATCAACCGGGCCTTCTTCCCGCTGGTCTGTGCGGAGCTGCCGCGGCTGCCCGTCACCGATGACGTCCTGCGATGGGGGCTGCTGCCAGAGGTGCGCAGCGACCTGGTATCGGCCGCCGACATCCTCGAGGCGTATGCCGCCAACTACCTGCGGGAGCAGATCCAGCAGGAGGTGCTGACCAAGGACCTGGCGTCGTTCGCGCGGTTCCTGCGCGTGGCCGGCCTGCTGAACGGCCAGGTCGTCACCGTCACCAACATCGCGCGCGAGTCGGCGGTGGTGCGTCCCACGGTGCAGCGGTACTTCGATGTCCTCGTGGATACGCTCATCGGCGTCTGGCTGCCGGCGCGGCAGCCGCGGATCAAGGTGTGCGAGTCGGCGTACCCGAGGTTCTACCTGTTCGATTGCGGGGTCGTGCGGGCCGTGTGCGGACGGCTTCGGGCGTTGCTGCATAAGAGCGAGCGCGGCCCCGCGCTCGAGACCTTGATGCTGCACGAGATTCGGGCGCACCTGGCGCACCATGCCGTGGGCGGCGAGCTGTCGCACTACCGGACGGCCGCCAGAGTGGAGATGGACTTCATCTGGCAGGGACCGGAGCGCGCCGTGGGTATCGAGGTGAAGGCGGCCCGTGTCTGTCGACGCAGCGATGGTGCCGCGTTGCTTGATCTGCTGGAGAGGAACGTCATCCAGGCGGCGGTCGCCGTGTACGGCGGAGACCATCCGCTGAAGGACGGAGCCGCGCGCGTGTGGCCGAGTTCGCCGCCCTGCCTCGCGGCGTCCCAGGTAGTCTACGACCGCCTGTCGACATCACGCAGGAGATTTAGGAGTTAATTGCGTCGGGCGACCTCGCGTCTGCAGAGCGGCGCCTTAATACTCGAGGAGTGGGGAGAGGAGAGCGCCACCTCAAGGCGGCGGGCGGTGGGCTATCGCACCACCGCCCGTTCGGACCACTCGTCGAGCGTTTCTCAGTTGAAACTGTAGCGGACCGAGAAGCGGAACGTCCGCACGCCCGTCTGGCCGCGGGCGCCAGTGGAGGCGGGAGTGAAGCGGCCCGTCGTCGTGTTCGGAGCGTCTGGCGACCAGGTACCAGCGGGATTGGACTCGATGGTGAGGAACGAGAAACCGGTCACGTTGAACATGTCCACGAATAGGCCGACCTCGTTACGGTTTCGCAGCTTGAGCAGTTTTTCGAGGCGCAGATCGAGATTGCTCGTCGACTGATGTCGACGGTCGCCGCGCTGTTCGACCCAGATCGTCTGTGATGCGGTGGATGCCCCGTTTGCCGCCACCCAGGCAGCTGGCGGCTGGATAGTGACTGTGCGGTTCCAGGGCGCGCCATCACTGTAGATGAAGTTGAACGACGATCGGACCTCCCAGGGAAGCATCACCGATCCCCACATCTTCATCACGGTCGGCCGGTCGAAGGGCTGCCGTGCGTCGTCGCGGTTGATCAGGAAGTTGGGCGTCTGGAACTGGCCGCGGCCGGTGGTGCCAGCGATATCGTAGTTGCCGTAGTTCTTCGAGAAGACGAGGGACCCGCCGACCATCCAGTTGTTCCTCCAGCGCCGCCGGGCCGTGATGTCGAGCGCGCTATACCGGGCGACCGCCTCTGGCACGTTGGTCAGGCGCGGAAACGTGGCCGGCGCGTTCTGGCGCTGGAAGTAGACCGTCAAGGGAACAGCTGGAAAGTTGGCGCCCGCGGCCGGGACGGTCGTCTGGAACGGAATCCAGTAGCCTGAGCTCGGGTCGCTCCAATAGGACCCGGCTTGCAGATCGTAGAGTGGATCGCTGATCTGGTTCTTCCTGTTGCGAAAGAGGCCGGCGACTCCGAGGTTGAAGCCTCCGAGCTCACGCTCGATCGCCACGCGGTACTCGTGCATGAAGGGCGTCTTGATGTTGGGGTCGATGTTCTGGTGCCAAGTCGTGCCGATCAACCCGACCGGGCTGGCGTTGTTCGCCTGAACATAGCGATCCACGCCCGGCGCATCGAGTCGGCGGTTGCCGTTCAGATCGAACCAGTTCATTGGGAACGTCGCGCCTCCCGACGGCACGCCGAAGTTGAAATGCCATCCCAGTAGCCGCTCCTGGTAGCGCCCGTAGCTCGCCTTGAGGACGGTCTTCCTGTCGGCGGTGATGTCGTAAGCCATGCCGAGCTGTGTGGAGAACCCCTTCCACGGGATCCGGTCGTCCTGTCCTTTGGAACTGAGCTGGCCGAACGGGTTGATCCCCCACCGAGGCCGGAACACCGCATCGCCGATCGCCTGCGCGAACGTGTCGGCCGGTGTCTTCGATACGTCCTCGATGCGCGACGATGTGCTGTCGTAGCGCAGGCCGAGATTGAGCGTGAGCCGGTCGTTGACGCGCCAGACGTCGGAGGCGAACACGCCCATGCGCTCGAAGATGCTAGGGACGCCGCTGCCGAACTCCTCGGTGGATGCCGTCGTCAGGGTGACGAGGCCGTCGCCGAGGGTCGGGTGGGCCTCGCTGAGACCGTTCAGCGCCCGGTAGTAGTAGACGTCCTGGTTGAAAGTACGCCACTCCGAGATCGAGTTCTTGCTCCAGAAGAAGAAGCCCCCGAATAGGTCTTGGTACTCGACGCCACCCTTGAGCTCGTGCGAGCCGAACCAGTCCGCCTTATGATGCGTCACGCTCACCGACCCGTTGTAGTTGCGCTTGTCGGTCGCGTCGAACCCGGAGGCCCAGCGTCCGTACTGATAGCCGCTGAACTCGTCGAAGAAGGCCGGGTTGGTCTCGGCGCCCGGCTGTGAGCTGCCTGAATAGTTGAAGCGCCACAAACCGAATCGCGCGTCCATCAGCGTGTTGCTCGAGATAGTCCACGTGAGCTGGCTTGAAATGGTGTGTTCCTTCGCCTGCCAGTGCCGTGTGGCCTCGAGCGTTCGGCGCGACGGGACGGTGAAATCGTTGGGCCGATCGCCCTTCGAGTAGTTCCAGCTCCCGAACCAGCGAATGGATGGGGTGAGCTGCGCGGTCATCTTGCCGAAGCCCCAATCCTGCTTGTACGGCGCGTTGTAGTTGTTGTACTGAGTGCCGCCGATTGCCACGGGCACGAACGATCCGAGGGTCTCGTCCCGGAACCCGCGATAGTTGCCGACGAACCAGAGCCGGTCCTTCAGAACGGGACCGCTCAGGCGGAATGAATAATCGCGCTCGAACTCCTTCAAGCTCGGTTGTCCGATGCTCAGAGACGCCGAATGCTCCTTCGGCATGAGGATCTGAGAAAAATCCCGGTTGGTAAAGTAGTACGACCCCATGCCCCCGTAGACGTTACTGCCGCTGCGAGTCACCAGGTTCAAGGTGCCACCGATCGATCCGTAGTTCTCGATCGGGTTCGTCGTGGTGACGAACTCGATCTCCTCGATCGCGTCCCAGCTGATGTTTGCCTCGGAGAATCCCTGGTCCGGTGCCTGTACGTTGGCTCCGTCCACTAGGTAGTTGGTCTCATTACGATTCGAGCCGGCCGACGTCCGTTCGACCACGCCGGGCGCCAGAGCGGTCGGCCCGAGGATGGCATTCCGTTGGAGCGGCAACTGTTCGATGGTTTCCTTGCTGATGTGTTGCGCGTTCTTCACCTGCTGCCGGTCGATGACCGGGGTCGCCGCCGCGACCGTCACCGTTTCCGCGATGGCGCTCGGCTCTAACGTGGTGTCAAGCTCGATGTCCTTGCCGACCTGGACATCAATCCCCGACAACTCGATGGTCTTGAACCCGTCCAGACGGACCTGAAGGGTGTAGCTGCCAGGTGGGAGCCGGGAAGCCCTGTAGCGTCCGTCTGTCTCTGTGACGCTGACCGAGGGCTGGATCAGGGCACGACCCTCGACCGTGACGGTCGCGCCTGGAACCGGAAAGCCCTGCTTGTCCAGAACGCGGCCAAGAATCGTCCCGTCGAGCCGGGTTTGGGCCGTCGCACTGCCTGTCAGAAGGAGAACAAGGCATAAGAAAAGCAGCGATCTAAATTTCATGTAATTGTTCTCCGGGTAACTATCTGATGTGTGACCGTATGATCTTCGATACGGTAGAGTGGAGCCATCACAGTAATGGCAAACAAGGATTGATGTCAAGCTAGGAGCAACTATGAAGCGGGCTTTCGTCTGTCTGGCCGCGACTGCGGCCGTCGTCACCACCCTTGGCGCCCGAGCGCCCGCGCCAGCTCAACACCCGGCGGCGGATCCCGGCGCGCCCGAGCGCGGATTCGTTAGCTCCAGGCCGGGTGAGTCTTGGGAGCACGGGCTGCTCAGCGGGAACGGTACGATTGGGGCGAGCGTTCTCGGCCAGCCGCTGGACGACACGATCGTCCTCAGTCACGAACGGCTCTTCCTGCCCGAGCGTCCCCCGACGCTGCCGCCGCTCATGGGTCCCCGTCTCTTCGAAGTTCGCCGGCTGATCGACCAGGGGCTCTACCGTGAGGCCGAACAGCTAGCCTTTGATCTCTCAGGACAGGAGAGCTTTCTCTATCCGGATCCGTTCGTGCCGGCCTTCGATCTCCGAGTCCGCATGGATGGCGACATGCACGTGACCGACTACCGGCGGTCGGTCGATTTCCGCACCGGCGAGGCGACCGTGCGCTGGACCGGACGCGAATCCTCGTTCGAACGCTCCCTTTTCGTGTCGCGCGCCGACGGTGTGGTCGTTCTTAGGATCACCGGCTCCCGGCCAGGTTCAATCAACGTTCACCTCGCTCTGCGCCCGCGCGAGCCTGGACATCAGCGAGTCAGGCGGAACATCGCCGATACGAAGGTCGCAGCGGACTCTTCATGGATCACCTACTCGAGTCGTTATGCGAATGCCTACCCCGGCAGCATCCAGGTGCTCGAGGGTGTGGCCTCCGTCCAGGCACGCAGCGGAGCGACCGCAATCGACCAGAAGCGGATGGGCGCGTCGCCGGGGGAGGAAAGTACTGTCGTGATCACCGGCGCCGATGAGGTGCTGGTGCGTCTTCATGTCGCGCCCCTCTATCGAGCCGGCGAATCGCAGATTGACGAGACGAAGCGCAGACTGTTGGCGCTGCCCGACAGCTATGCGTCCCTGCTCTCGCGTCACGCGCCACTGCACGCTGCGCTCTTCACCAGAGCCCGCCTCGACCTTGGCGGCGGCGCCGACCGTCAGCTGACGAGCGAGCAGCTCCTTGCCAAGAGCACCGATGCGGAGCCGTCACGGGCACTGATCGAGAAGCAGTTCGATGCGGGGCGCTACAACATCATCTCCAGTACGGGCGAGCTTCCCCCCACCCTCCAAGGGGTCTGGGCCGGCACATGGGATCCGCCATGGGCCGGCGACTACACCCACAACGGCAACGTACCTGCAGCCATCGCCAGCATGCTGACGGGCAACATGCCCGAATTGATGCTCGCGTACGTCTCGTATATCGAGTCGATCGTTCCCTACCTCGAAATGAACGCCCATCGGATCTTCGGGGCGCGGGGCCTAGTCCTGCCCTCGCGATCGACGACAAACGGGTTCAACAACGCCCTCGCCCCAAGGTTCGCAGGAGCTTTCTGGGTCGGCGGGGCTGCGTGGGCGGCCCATTACTTCTACGACTACTACCTCTTCACGGGCGACCGGGCCTTCCTTCAGCGACGCGCGCTGCCGTTCATGGAAAAGGCCGCCCTCTTCTTCGAGGACTACTTGTACGAGGGCTCCGACGGGAGGTGGATCTTCAGCCCGACGCAGTCACCGGAGAACTCGCCCAGCAACACGCAATCGCAGGCGACCTTCAACGCGACGATGGACGTGGCGGCCGCCAAGCAGCTGCTCTCCAACCTGATTGCCGCCTCGCGCGAGATCGGCGTCAACGAGCAGAAAATACCGACCTGGCAGCGGATGCTTGAGAAGATGCCGCCGTATCTCGTCAACGAAGAGGGGGCCGTCAAGGAGTGGCTGACACCGCTGCTTGTCGACAACTACGCCCATCGCCATGCCTCTCAGCTGTATCCACTGCTCGAAGGCATGCCGGCCGACATCCGTGAGTCTCCAGCTCTGCAACGGGCGTTCAAGCGGCTGATCGAGCTAAAGCTCGAACGCCATTGGCGCGACTGGCAGCAGCAGCGGGGCTTCATGTCGTTCGGGCTCGTCCAGCTTGGTCAGGCAGCGGCGACGCTGGGCGAGGCCGACCTTGCGTATCGGGCGCTCATGCCATTGGTCAACCGCTACTGGCTGCACAACATGGCGTCGACGCACAACTATCGCAGCCTGTTCAACATGGATATCAGCGGCGGCCTGCCAGCCGTGATCATCCAGATGCTCGTCGCCTCAGAACCTGGGATGGTCCGGCTGCTGCCGGCACGACCGCCGGACTGGACTTCAGGGGCGATCGAGGGCGTGCTCTGTCGTGGCCAGGTCGAACTGAAGCGGCTGGCGTGGAATCTCGACTCGATCACGGTGACGCTGCTGTCGCGCCGCGAGCAAGAGGTGACCCTGCGCACGCCATTCCCGGTGGGTCGCGCGAGGGTAACAGGCGGCCGCGCGGCGGTGCGCGCCGGGAAGACCCCTGACGGGCAGATCGTCTCACTGCCGGGGATGCAGGAGATCAGCATCGAGCTGACGCCGAAGTGACTCAGGGCTGCCAGCTGGTGGTGGGTGATGAGCGCGTTGGCCCGAGAGCGGTCCATGGTCAGTTCGCAGGCCAGACGAACCCAGGTCGACTTAGGTTGGCTGAAGACCGTCGTCCTGGTTTTCGTCCAGCTCACAGAACATCGTGAGCGGCGACTTCACGCGCAACGGGTGTTCGGGGGTGCCGACGTAAATTGCGAAGCGGGGGGAGACGATGCTTCGTCGGGAATCGGATCAAACGCCCTCGCGTGGAGCAGCAGGTCCCGCGCCGGCCGGTGATCGCCTTTCTTAGTCGCCTGGGTGACGGCATGGACCCACTCGCGGGTAGCCTGCGGGCCGCTCACTCGCAATAGCCGCAGCACTTCCCCACGCGCGTCGGTCTCGAACTGCTGCTGGAACGCCTGGCTCTCGCCCGACTGCAACACGGCGGCGACGGTGCCGCGGTCACACGGTCCGTGCGGCGGGCAATCTCGGCAATCGAGCAGCGTTCGACAATGCCGAGCCGCTGGATCTCGTGGCGCTCGTCTGGTGTCAGGGCGGAGCCCCATCCGGGTAGCCGACTCCCGGCAACTCCTCAATCCCACATAGTGCTGGATCAGGCCGACTATTCTTTTGTCGCAAGATAGATAGTGAGAGTCGCCTGCCGATGCAGGTTTTTCGCGTGGCCGTATGGCTACCGGCAGTTAAATTCTTGACGATAGCACACGACCCTGTGCACAATCTGCAGCACAGAATGGAATCCAATGGTCTGGTCAGCCGCCGCAGGTTCGCGGAGCGTATCATCGCTGGTCTGGGCCTGTCCGCAGTGGGTGAGCGGCTGTCACTCGCTGCTCCCGCTCGTCCCCCAAGCCTGCTGCTCTTCCTTTCCGACGACCTCGGCTACGGCGATCTCGGCTGCTACGGCAATCCGATCAACCGCACCCCGCAGCTCGACGCCCTGGCGCGGTCGGGTTGCCGTTTCACGGACGCGCACGCGGCGAGCACGGTCTGCTCGCCGGCGCGTGCCGCGCTGCTGACCGGCCGCCATCCCTACCGGCTGGGCCTCTACTACCTGGTCGAGAAAGACGCTCATCTCCGGCGCGAGGAGATCTCGGTGGCGTCGCTACTGAAGGCGCGCGGCTACGACACCTGCTTCGTCGGCAAGTGGCACGTGAGCCGCCTCGGCGAGAAGAACATGGGCCAGCCCAGCCCGTCCGATTTCGGGTTCGACCACTGGTTTGCGACCGAGCACAACGCCTTCGAGGGGCCGCACAACCCTCGCGACTTCATCCGCAACGGTGTGCGTGTCGGTGAGGCGAAAGGCTGGTACTGCGACGTGATCGTGGCCGAAGCGCTGGAATGGCTGCGCAGACGCCCCGACCCGCAGCGGCCCTTCTTCATCTATGCGTGCAGCCACGAGCCGCACACGCCGCTCTCGCCGCCGGACACATACGCCGAGTTGTACGCGACAGCCGAGCTCGACCGCCATCAGGGCTCGGTCCATTACGGCGGCGTACCGCGGCCCGAGGTGGACTTGTCCGAGAACCGCAAGTATTACCACGGCACGATCACCCAGCTCGACGACGCGTTCGGCCGGCTGCTCAAGGGGGTGGGCTCTGCGGCGCCCGCCCACGAGCCGGTGGTAATCTTCACCAGCGACAACGGGCCGGAGTATCCGGTAAACGCGATCGAGTCGGGAGGGCGGTGGCAGGATCCGCTACGGGATCGCTCCTTCGGGACGGCGGGGCCGCTGCGGGGGATGAAGCGCTATACGTACGAGGGTGGCCACCGGGTCCCGCTGATTCTTCGCTGGCCTGGGCAGGTTCGGCCCGGCACGCTCAGCGACGAGCTCGTGAACGGGACCGACCTGCTCCCGACGCTGTGCGACCTGGCGGGTGCGCCCGTTCCGACCGACCGCACCATCGACGGGACGAGCTTCCTTCCGCTGGTTGAGGGCCGCCCGCTCGCGCGCCCGCTCCCGGCGCTCTGGGCTTCCCCCGCCGGATACTCCTTCACGCCGAACCTGGCGATGCGGGAGGGCCGCTACGTCCTCACCGCCTGGTTCGCTCCGAGGCCGGTAGGCCAGCGCTGGATTGAGTACATGACGACGACGCGCCTCGGCGACTACGAGCTCTACGACCTGCGCACGGACGTCGGACAGAGCGAGAACCTGGCGAGCCGCGAGCCGAAGCGCGTCGAGCAGATGGCCGCAACGCTCGCTAGGCTCTGGGCGGGCATCCTGGCCGAGGCCCCTAGGTGGAAGGAGTGGGACCGTCGAGAGGGCTAATGAACCCCGGGCTCCTGAGAGAGAGGAAGAGCGTGCCGACCGCGGCCAATAAGACTACGAAGCCAGCCAAGCCGCAGGCAGGCCTGGGTCGCGGCGTCTACGAGCAGATCCGCCACTTGATCGGCGCCCTCAAGCCGGCCCCCGGCGCGCCGATCAGCGAGTCGCAGCTGACGCTGCGCCTGGGCGTGAGCCGCACGCCGATTCGCCACATGCTTCTCCGCCTCGAGCAGGACGGATTCGTGGTCGCGCATTGCTACGGCTCGGTCTCCAGTCTGTGTGTGGCGCCCTTGACGATCGAGGACATAAAAGAGCTACACGCGATCTTCAGCACCCTCGAAGACCTGTCGGCACGCTTGGTTGCCCAGCTGTCGGACGAGCCGCGGCAGGATCTGGCGGTGCGCCTGCGGAAGCTCAACGACGAGTTGCGCGTCGCCTGGCAGATGCGGCCGGGCCGGCTGTGCGAGGCGCAGGACCTGCATGTCGCCTTTCACCGCACGCTCGACGAGGCGGTCGTCGGCCGCCGTCTGTCGAACGAGCTGCGGGCGCTCCAGCATCAAGTCGAGCGCTACGAGCGGTTCTACACGGCAGCGCTCGTCGATGCTGGCCAAGGCCGACGAGGGGCGCCGCCTCTACGCCCGGATGTTCGGCGCGGGAGACGACGAGCCCGCGTTCCTGTGTCTACTGGGTCTGAGACCCGGCGTTCGCTTAACCAGAGGCCGCTAATACGGCTTATCGCCTTCGCGAGACCTTCGACGATTTCCGGATGTCGCTGCCCGAGGCGATCTGGGCCTGACAGATCAACCCTCACATATGGAGAAGAGCTATGACTATTTCCCGCGGCCTCGCCGCCTTTTTGCTGACCATCGCCAGCGTGCCGGTAGTCAGGGGCGCCGCCGAGCCGCCGCTGGCCCAGTGGCGCTTTGACACCGGCGACTCCGTGGCGGGGGCCTTCAAAATGGTCGAGGGCGTGTCCGGCCTGGCCCTGCGCCTTGACGGTTACACCACGCGCATCATCCAGAAGGCCGCGGAAGGTCCGCGGATCTCGTCGACCTTCAGCGTCGACGCATGGATCGCGCTCGGCGCTTATCCCTGGAACTGGTGCCCGATCCTGGCCCAGGAGAAGGACGGTGAGGCCGGTTACTTTTTCGGCATCGGGCCGCGAGGCGAACTCGGCCTGCGGCTCGCGGCAGGCGGGCGCTGGATCACGGTCGAATCGGCCAGGCCTCTCCCGCTGCGCCGCTTCACCCACGTCGCCGCGGTCTTTCGCGAAAATGATGGCGTGCGCCTCTATGTCGACGGGGTCGAGGCCGGCCGTCTTGTGACAGCCGGATCGCTCAAGGCTGCCCCGGAACAGGACATCGTGCTCGGAGCAAACCGGGAGAAAGTTATGCCGTCTTATCCGGTGCCGCCGGCCGAAGGAACGAGGCCCTCGTGGTTCTCACTGGACGGAATCCTCGACGAGGTCCGCCTCTTCAATCGCGCTCTCGCCCCCGAGGAGATTGCGAGCGAGGCTCGACGGCCTCAGGCGTCGATGAAACCCGACCTCCCACCGCGCGTTCTGCCGTCTGGGCCGCCTGGGCCGGGGCGCTTCGGTGCCTACTACACCAACCTGCGCTATTACGAAGACTGGGACGCGCTGTGGCCGGTCTCGGATCACCCCGATATCGTGGTTCAGTTCGACGGGTCCCCGGTGCGAGTGGTGTTCTGGCGCGGCTTGCGTTACTCGCCCGCCTGGGTCACGGAGAACGGGCTGTGGCTCGCGGATCAGGGCATGGAGAGTGGCAACCCCGAGGGCTGCGTCGAGCACATGCAGGACATTCACACCAAATACTCTTCGGTGCGCATCATCGAGAGCACGCCGGCGCGTGTAGTCGTGCATTGGCGTTACGCACCGGTGAGCGGGCACGACAACAACTGGATCGCCAACGAACGGAGCGGCTTTGAATGGTGGGTGGACGAGTACTACACCTTCATGCCCGACGGTACGGGCGTTCGCAAGGTCCGCTGGCGCCGGCCCGAAGCCTCGCTCGCCTTCCCCTGGCTGGAGATCCAGGAGACCAGCGTCCTCGCCCATCCCGGCCAGAACGCGAAGGACGTGCTGAGCAACGATGCGCTCACGTATCTGGACCTCGACGGCAATAGCGCCACCTACTCATGGCCCGACGACAAGAGCGTCAACACGCGCGAGCGGCGCAACATGGCGGTTGACCCGAGCATAGTGAAAGACCTCAAGCCCGAGACTCCGGTTATCCAGGTGGTGAAGATGCGTTCGCAGGCGAAGCCCTTCGTGATCTACGAACCGGGCACGAGGCCGCACGTCTATGTAGGACGCGTGCGGGACGAGGTGGTGAACTTCCCCGCCTACAACCACTGGCCGGAGAGTTTGGTGCGCTCGGACGGCCGCTTCGTGCAGGCTGCCGACCGGACCACCAGCTGGTCGATCTCGCAGAACTATCCGCCCGAGCATGATGAAGGGAATGGTTACTCATGGGTGGCCTTGCTCTACGGGGCGACCTTCGGTGAGCCTCAGTCACTGGTGCCCCTAGCGCGTTCGTGGAATCGGGCCCCGGAACTTCGGGTTCTTGCGGGCACAGCCGAGAGTCGCGGTTTCGACATCGGACAGCGTGGGTACACGCTGAACTGCGCCGCTGGTAAGGGCTGTGGCGCCCTCAGGTTCGAATTCGCGGCGACCGCCGAGCAGCCCCTCGTGAACGCTCTGGTGGTGATCGAGGGATTCGGCGACGGCGCGGCGAACGTCTCGGTCAACGGCCAGCGGCTCGAGGAGAGCGCGGGCTTGAGACTCGGAAGAAGGCGGACGATCCAGGGCACCGACCTAATCGTGTGGCTCGAGCGCGCCGCGACCGGCAAGGTCGAGGTTCGGATCACGGGTGCGCCGCCGCCGCGCTAGGACTTCTGTTCGCGTCCTGCATTCTCATCTCATGAGTAGCACGGGAGGAGAAAGTGAGACTTTCGTCATCGCTCGACCTCAGCCAGTCCCCTGTTAGTATGGCAAATGGCTTGAACATGAAACGAAAGGGGCCGTGATTTAATGAGTGTCGCGCTCCGGGTAAACGAAACGATGCGGGCTGGATCGCGGGAACGCAATTTGCAGATTAAAGAACGCAAAAAGACTTCCTTTTCGCTGTCTCGGATTCTTGTGGTGTGACGGCCTTTACTTTCCATGTCAGACAAGCCCACACAAGGTATCGCTCCCGAAACTGTCCGTAAAATCAAACTCTCCTCCGGTCGCGAAATGCCCGCGCCGGCTTATGGCACCTTCCATTCTGACTGGGCGCAGGCGCTGATGAAGGACGCCACGCTCGAGGCCGTCCGCCTCGGTTGGCGTCACCTCGACACCGCCCGTGCTTACGAGAATGAGAACCTCATCGGAGAGTCGATCCGCGAATCGCTCCGGCGCGGATATATCAAGTCGCGTGAGGAGTTGTTCATCACCGGCAAGCTGTGGAACGGCCACATGAGTCCGAATCACGTTGCGCCCGCGCTCGAAGCTACCCTGCGCGCTCTGGGCGTCGATGAGATCGATTTGTATTTGAACCACTGGCCGTGGCCGAATGTCCACGCTCCCGGCTGCACCGGCGATCACCGTAATCCCGACGCCGTTACCTACATTCACGAGGCGTTCCTCGAAACTTGGGCTGAAATTTGCAAACTCAAGAAGGCCGGAAAAATCATCGACATCGGCACCTCGAACCACACCCGCGCGACGATGGAGCTCCTCCTGCGCGATGTCGGTGCGGATGAACGCCCTGTCTGCAACCAGATGGAACTCCACCCGCTTTTCCAGCAAACGGAACTCCGCCGCTATTTCGAATCCGAGGGCATCGTTTGCATCGGCTATATGGCGATGGGTTCGCCGAAGCGCCCGTGCCGAGACAAATTCAAGGAGCACCGCTCCGACATGCACGATCCGGTCATTCAGGAAATCGCGCGCGAGTGCGGCGTCTCGGCCGGAACTGTCTGCCTCGCTTGGGCCGCCCAGCGCGAGAACCATAGCGGTGGCTATGTCGTGATGTCCACAAACTCCGGCCGCATTTTGGAAAACCTCGTTCCCGCGACGAAGGACATCCTGAATACGCTACAAATGCTCCGCATCGATGGCGATGGCACCGAAGCAAATCCCGGCATCGACGCCAACAACCGCCTCATTCGGGGGCAGGTTTTTCTCTGGCCAGAGGCCGATGGCGACTGGCGCCTGCTCTGGGACGACTCGCAGGTTTTCCTCTCTTGGGCCGGTTATCAAAAGTTCAAAGACTCTTGGAATGCCCACCACGCCGTGCAACTCGCCACCACCCACGGGAGGGCCGGACATTGAAAGAAGTCGGAGTGCTCAGTGGCCACATCGACTCGGCGCTGAACCGTCAGGGCCGCGGGGATTTGATGATGGTGGTGGATGCCGGATTCGCCTGCCTGGACCATGCGGAAGTCGTCGATATCGCGCTGCGCAAAGGCTCGCCCTCCGTGCTCGAGGTTCTTGCAGGGCTCCGCGTGGTCTACTCGGTCGAAAAAATCGTGATGGTGAACGAAACGCGCGACCACAATCCGACGCATCTCAAAATCGCTACGAAGGCTTTTGGCAAAGGCATCGAGGTCGAGACTATTCCGCACACCGAGTTCAAACAACAGAGCCACCAGGCTAAAATCAGCGTCCGCGCCGGCGATTTCACCGCCTGGGGCAATGTGATGTTAGTCTCCGGTGCCAGCCACCGCTGGAAAATGGGAAAAAGGTAATCCTATGAGACAAGCCATCATGACCAAGCCCGGACACATCGAGTTCCGGACTTCCGAAGAGCCCGTCGCGGGCCCCGGCGAAATACTCCTCCGTATCAAGAAAATCGGCGTGTGCGGATCCGATATCCATGTTTGGCACGGTGAGCACCCCTACACGCCGTATCCCGTCATCCAAGGCCACGAGTTTTCCGCCGTCGTAGAGGCCGTCGGCGCGGGCGTGACGAAGGTTAAGCCCGGCATGAAAGCCACCGCCGCCCCGCAGCAGGTCTGCGGCAAATGCAATCCCTGCAAGCGCGGAGCCTACCACATTTGCGACACGCTCAAGGTCCGCGGATTCCAGGCTCCGGGCTGCGCACAGGATTTGTTCATTACTACCGAGGAGCGTATCGTGCCGTTTCCCGACAGCCTCAGTTTCGAGCAGGGCGCGCTCATCGAGCCGGCCTCCGTAGCCGCGCACGCCACCAGCCGTGTGCCAACGCTCCAAGGCAAAAACGTCCTCGTCACCGGCGCGGGTACGATCGGCAATCTCGTCGCTCAGGCGGCAAAATGCCGGGGCGCGAAAAAAGTTCTTATCACCGACCTCAGCGACTTCCGGCTCCAGAAGGCGCTCGACGCCGGAATCGACGGCGCTTGTAATGTCCGCAACGAAAAGCTCGCCGACAAATGCAAGGCGTTCTTCGGCGACGAGGGATTCGATGTCGCTTTCGAGGCCGTGGGCCACGAGCGCTCGCTCGATGACGCAATCCAGACCATCCAAAAAGGCGGCGACATCGTGGTGCTCGGTGTCTTCGGCTGCAGGCCCAGCGTGGATATGTCCACCGTCGGCGACCGCGAGATCAGCCTCATCGGCACACTCATGTATCGGCAGGAAGACTACGCGCAGGCCGTCGAGTGGGTCGCCTCTGGAGCCATGGAAACCTCGCTCCTTGTGACGAAGCATTTCTCCTTTGAGGACTACGCAAAAGCCTACCGCTTTATCGAAAAGGAAGCCGACAAAACCCTAAAGGTCGTGATCGACCTCGACTGATTTCCACCCCCAAGCAAACCCAGCCCACACCTATAAAAACCATGAACATCTCCCCGTTCGATGTGGTGGTCATCGCCATCTACCTCATCGGCATCACCGGATTCGGCATCTGGGTCGGTTATCGCAAGAACGCATCCTCCGACCAATACTTCCTCGCGAACAAATCGCTCGGCTGGTTCACCATCGGCGCGGCGGTTTTTACCTCGAACATTTCCACAATCCATCTCGTCGGCCTCGCGGCCGGCGGCGCCGGCGACGGCATGGTGATCGGCAACTTCGAGTGGATGGCCTGCTTCACGCTCATGCTCCTGGCCCTTGTTTTCACGCCGTTCTATGTGAAGTCCGGTGCGCATACGCTGCCGGATTTCATGGAGCGGCGCTATTGCCCCTCGGCCCGCACCTTTATGGCCGTGATCGGAATCCTCGGCGCACTTCTGATCCACATCGGCATCAGCCTTTTCGCGGCTGCGAAGGTTTTCCAAAGTTTCCTCGGGATTCAGATGATGACCACCATCCTGGTCCTCTCGGCCTTCACGGTGGTTTACACGGTGCTCGGTGGATTGAAGGCCGTCGTGCTCACGGAAAATATCCAGGCCGGCCTGCTGCTCTTCAGCGCGGGATTAGTCACCGTGCTGGCGATCGCGGCGCTACCCGATGTGGGCATCCGCGACATGGCTTCGTTCAAATTGGCGCTGCAGCCTGGGCAATTGAACATGCTCCAACCGATCCACAACACCGACGGGCATCTCAACCAATACTCCTGGCTCGCGATCCTGCTTGGCTACCCGATCCTCGGCATCTGGTATTGGTGCGCAGACCAAACCCTCGTCCAGCGCGTGCTTGCGGCGCATTCGGTGAAGGAAGGCCAGAACGGCGTGCTCTTCGCTGGATTCCTGAAAATCACACCCACCTTCCTCATGGTTCTGCCCGGCGTGGTCGGCTATGTGCTCTGGCAAAAGGGGCTTTTCCAAATCCCGAATGTTCCGGGCACCAACGACCCCGACTACAACGCTATGCTGCCGATGTTGATCAACCACCTCGTCCCCGCCGGGCTGAAAGGCCTGCTCGCAGCGGGCATGGCGGCAGCTCTCATGAGCACGATCGCAGCAGCTCTGAACAGCTGCGCAACGCTTATTTCCATCGACATCGTCCAGCGTTCCCGCCCCGACATGCCCGATCAAAGCGTGGTGCAAGTCGGTCGCATCGCTACAGCCGTGATCATGGTCCTCGCCATCCTGTGGTCCACCCAGGGCGAGCAATTCGGCACCATCTTCGAGGCGATCAACAAAATCCCCATGACCTTCGCTCCAGCCGTGACCACCGTCCTTTCACTCGGCCTCCTTTGGAAACGCGGTACCTGGCAGGCGGCCCTGACCACGCTCTATGTGGGCTCGATCATCGGCGTGGTTTATTTCGTGGTCGATATGCCCGTGAGCGGCGAACTCCTCGCCGGCATCCCGGCG
>VGET01000051.1 GCA_016869195.1 Alphaproteobacteria bacterium
ACAAGGTGAGGGGGGCGTAGCCGCGCCGGTTGAGAAAGAGCAGCGCCTGTTCCCCGGCCGCCATGGTCTCGCGGAGGGCCGTGCGCAGCGTGGCCGAAAGCCAAGCCCCGCGCGGCGGCGCTTCGCGCCTGAGATCGATGGCCTGCACGGCGGGGAGCGCGGCATCGCCATGGCGGTCGGGCAGAGCAAGGCGGGCATAGCGGCCGCGCTCGACATTGGCGAGGGTCTCGAGCGAAGGCGTGGCGGAGGACAGCACGATCGGGCAGGGCTCCAGCCGCGCGCGCACCACCGCCATGTCGCGCGCCTGATAGATCACGCCGTCCTCCTGCTTGAAGGCCTGGTCGTGCTCCTCGTCAACGACAATCAGCCCAAGTTTAGGGAAGGGCAGGAACAGGGCGGAGCGCGCGCCGACCACGACTGGGCGCTCGCCGAGCGCCACGCCCCGCCAAGTCTCGCGCCTCAGCTTCGCGCCGAGCTCGGAGTGCCAGGCGGCGGGGGCGACACCAAAACGGGCGCGAAAGCGCTCGATCCATTGCGGCGTGAGCGAGATCTCGGGCACGAGCACCAGCGCCTGCCGACCGGCCTTTAGCGCGGCCGCGACCGCCTCGAAATAGACCTCGGTCTTGCCCGAGCCGGTGACGCCATCGAGCAGCGCGACCGAGAAGCCGCCGGCCGATGTCTTTTTCACGAGGTCCGCCGCTGCGATCGCTTGATCGGGTGTTAAGGTCGGGCCGGGGTGGGCGGGGTTCGGCGCCGTCGGCGGACCCGACCGGGACAGTGGCGCCTCGATCAAGGCGCCGGCCGACGCTAGGCCTTTGATCACCGAAACGCCAACCCCGGCTTCGCGGGCGAGGTCGGCTGCGCTCATTGCGGGCATGTCGGCGATAGCCGCGAGCACCCGCGCACGCGCCGGAGACAGTTTCGGGGGACGGTGCGATCCAAGCACGAAGCCGTGCCGCGCGGCGGGAGGCTCCAGCGCATCGGGTACGCTCATGGCCATGCGCAGCACGGCGCCACGGGGCGCGAGGGTGTAATCGGCCACCCAATCGATCAGCGAACGCAACGCCCCTGACATGGGTGGTACGTCGCGCACCGCCGCTACGTCTTTCAGCTTCTCGGGCGCAACACCGCCCTCGGCCTCGCCCCAGGCGACGCCGACCACCTTGCGCCGGCCGAGTGGCACCTCGACGATCGTGCCGGGCGAAACGGCCAGGCTTGCCGGCACGCGATAGTCATAGGCGGTGTCGAGCGCGAGCGGGATCAGCACGCGAACCACCGGCTCCGAAAGGTTTGGCTGTTCCGAAGGCGCAGTGGGCGTCGTGGCGTGGGGCTCGGCCATCGACTAGACTTTCGCAGACGACTCGGGCGTGTCTCAAGCGTGGTTCTAGCCCCCCTTTTCGTCATGGCCCGACTAGATTGGGCCATCCATCGAGCAGCGTACCGGCTACGTCCATGGACTGCGGGGGCCCGCCCCCGACCCGATCGAGGGTCAAGCCCGGCAATGACGCGGTGGGGCGGGTCGGGTCGCGCAGTCCGCCCAAGCGCAGGGAGCGATTGTCCGTATGAAGTTCTTCGTCGATACCGCCGATCTCGGCGAGATCAGGGAGCTCGCCGCGACCGGGCTTCTGGATGGCGTGACCACCAATCCGAGTCTGGTCGCAAAGTCTGGCGGCAATTTTCTCGATGTGATCGGGAAGATCTGCGCGCTGGTGCCGGGGCCGGTCTCGGCCGAGGTGACGGCGACGCAGGCCGACCAGATGATCGCCGAGGGGCGCAAGCTCGCGGCCATCGCGCCCAACGTCGCGGTCAAGGTGCCGCTCACCTGGGACGGGCTCAAGGCGTGCCGCGCGCTCAGCCAGGCGGGTACCAAGGTCAATGTCACGCTCTGCTTTTCATCGGCCCAGGCGCTGCTCGCGGCCAAGGCCGGCGCGACCTTCATCTCGCCCTTCGTCGGCCGGCTTGATGACATCGCGCAGGATGGCATGCAGCTGATCGCCGACATCTGCGCCATCTACCGAAACTACCCCGACACGATTCGCACCGAGGTGCTGGTCGCCTCGATCCGCCATCCGATCCATCTGGTACAGGCGGCGAAGCTCGGCGCCCATGTCGCGACCATTCCGCCCGACGTGCTGAAGAAGCTCGTGGCCCACCCGCTGACCGACAAGGGTCTTGCGGCCTTCCTCGCCGACTGGGCGAAGACGGGGCAGAACATCCTCGGGAGCTAGGAGTGGGGTGGGGGTGAAGCCGCGAGCCAACGCCGCATGCGCCGCCGCCGACCCCTTGCTGGCTGCCGCGCTCGCCTCATGGCAGCGCTGGCTCGAGCATGAGCGTCGCGCTTCGCCGCACACGGTTGCGGCCTATCTGCGCGACCTTGCGGGCTTCCTCGCCTTTCTCACCGATCATCTCGGCGAGGCGCCGACGCTCGATCGGCTGAGATCGCTCGGGGCCGCGGATTTCCGCGCCTATCTCGCGCACCGCGTGACCGAGGGATTGGCCAAGACCTCGAACGCGCGGGCGCTGTCGAGCCTGCGCGGCTTCGTTCGGCACTTGGCGCGCAACGGGCTGGGAAGCAGCGACGCACTCTCGGTGGTGCGCGGGCCGCGCCTGCCGCGCAGCCTGCCACGGCCGCTCAGCCCGGCCGATGCCCGCGCCGTGATCGACACGGCGTCAAATCAAGAGCGCGCCGGCCAGCCCGCTTGGATCGGCGTGCGCGATACCGCGCTGCTGCTCCTGCTCTATGGCTGTGGGCTCCGCCTCGGCGAAGCGCTTTCGCTCACCCGTGCGCAGGTTGGGCGCGTCGCCGGATCGGGCCTCTCACCCAGCGGGCTCCGCCCGCCACCCTCTCCCCCAGGGGGAGAGGGGGCAAGGCATGGCCGTTCTCCTGAACCCCCTCTCCCCTCCAGGGAGAGGGAGGGACCCATGGCGCAGCCATGGCAGGGTGAGGGGGCGAAACCCACTGCAGTCAGCTCACTCGTCGTGCGCGGCAAGGGCAACAAGGAGCGCGCGGTGCCGGTGCTGCCAATCGTGCGCGAGGCCCTGCGTGATTATCTCGCGGCCTGCCCGCATGGTAGTGACGCGAACGATCCGATCTTCGTCGGCCATCGCGGCGGGCCACTCAACCCAAGGCTTGTCCAGGGCCTCATGGCCCGGCTCCGGATCGCGCTCGGCCTGCCCGAGAGCGCGACGCCGCACGCGCTGCGCCACAGCTTCGCGACGCACCTCTTGGCCGATGGCGGCGATCTGCGCTCGATCCAGGAGCTCTTGGGCCACGCCTCGCTCTCGACCACACAACGCTATACCGGCGTCGCCGATGAAGGTATGCGCGCGCAATATGAGCTCGCGCATCCGCGGGCACGTGCTCAGAAGAACCCTTCCTCCCCTTAAGGGGAGGAAGGGACTGGGATGGTGGGGTAGACCATGTCCGCGGGCCGCTTTGCGTTCTACCCCCAACCCAAACCCTTCCCCCATTCATGGAGGAAGGGTTCGCGTCAAATGTGAATGGCGCGCTTGTCCACCGCGAGCGCGGCTTCCTTGATGATCTCGGAGAGTGTCGGGTGTGCGTGGCTGGTGCGCGCGAGGTCTTCGGCCGAGGCGCCGAGCTCGATCGCGAGCGCGGCTTCCGCGATCATCGTGCCGGCATCGGCACCGACGATGTGCACGCCCAGGATTCGGTCGGTCGTGGCATCGGCCAGGATTTTCGCGAGGCCATCGGTTGCCGACATCGAGCGCGCGCGGCCATTGGCGAGGTAGGGGAAGGAGCCGGCGCGATAGGCGATGCCCGATTCCTTGAGCTGCTCTTCTGTCTTGCCGACCGCGGCAACCTCGGGCGCGGTGTAGACGACGCCCGGTATCGCATCGTAGTTCACGTGCGGCTTCTGGCCCGCGATCAGCTCGGCGACCGCAACGCCCTCATCCTCGGCCTTGTGCGCGAGCATCGGTCCGCGGATCGCATCGCCAATCGCATAGAGGCCGGCGATCTTGGTTTGGAAGTGCTCGTCGACCTCGACGCGGCCGGCCTTGTCAAGCGTCGCACCCAACGCCTCCAGACCGAGGCCTTTCGTAAAGGGGCGCCAACCAACCGCGACCAGCGCGACATCGGCGCTCAAGGTCTCGGCCGCGCCACCCTTCACGGACTCGATGGTGAGCTTGACGCCGTCATTGGTGGCTTCCGCGCCGGTCACCTTGGTGCCGAGGCGGAACTTGAAGCCCTGCTTCATCAGGGCGCGCTGGAACAGCTTCGCGACCTCGCCGTCCATGCCGGGCACGATGCGATCGAGGAACTCCACGACCTCGACCTCGGCGCCGAGCCGCCGCCAGACCGAGCCCATCTCGAGCCCGATATAGCCGGCGCCGATCACGATCAGCTTCTTCGGCACCTCGGCGAGCGCGAGCGCGCCCGTGGAGGACACGATGCGCCGCTCATCGATCGCGACATTCGGGAGGGTCGCGACGTCGCTACCGGTGGCGATGATGATGTTGCGCGCGTCTAGAGTCTTGGTCGTGCCGTCGGCGGCGGTTACCAGCACCTGGCCCGGCTTCGCGATGCTGCCATGGCCGGCGACGTGGGTGACGTTGTTCTTCTTGAACAGCTGCACGATGCCCTTGGTCAGCGTGTCCACCACGCCCGCCTTGTGCGCCATCATGGCCGCGAGGTCGAAGCTCAAGCCCTGCACCTTGATGCCATGTTTCGCGAATCCGTCGCGCGCGTGGGCGAATTCCTCCGACGTGTGAAGCAACGCCTTCGAGGGAATGCAGCCGACGTTCAGGCAGGTGCCGCCGAGCGTCTTGTCCTTCTCGACGCAGGCGACCTTGAGCCCGAGTTGCGCCGCGCGAATCGCCGCGACATAGCCGCCCGGCCCCGCGCCGATCACCACCACGTCAAAGGCTGTGTCGGTCATCGCACCATCTCCTTCGCCCTGTTCCCGAGTCTCAGGCACCCGGTTGTCTCCTTCACGAGCGTCATGCCCGGGCGAAGACCCGGACATCCAGACTCCGCGAAAGACTGGATTGCCGGGTCAAGCCCGGCAATGATGAAAATTGGTGCAGCCCCCAGCGCTAGGACGGAGGCCTGCGCACCGCCCGCCCTACATCTCGAGCAGCAGGCGCTGCGGGTCTTCCAGGCACTCCTTGATGCGGACCAGGAAGGTCACGGCCTCACGCCCGTCGATCAGGCGGTGGTCGTAGGAGAGCGCGAGATACATCATCGGCCGCACCTCAACCTTGCCGGCAATCGCGACCGGCCGCTCCTGGATCTTGTGCATCCCAAGGATGCCGACCTGCGGCGGGTTCAGGATCGGCGTCGAGAGCATCGAGCCGAAAATGCCGCCATTCGTGATGGTAAAGGTGCCGCCGGTCAGATCCTCGATCGCGAGCTTGTTCTCACGCGCCTTGGTGCCGTAGCTGACGATCGCCTTCTCGATGTCGGCGAAGCTCATGCGGTCGGCCTCGCGCAAAACCGGCACGACGAGGCCCTGAGGCGCGCTCAAGGCGACGCCGATGTCGTAGTGCTGTTTGTAGACGATCTCATCTCCGGCGATCTCGGCATTGACCGCTGAAATTTCCCTCAGCGCCTGGATCGAGGCCTTCACGAAAAACGACATGAAACCGAGTTTGACACCGTGCTTTTTCTCGAAGCCGTCCTTATAGGCGTTGCGCGCGGCGATTACCGCGCTCATGTCGGCCTCGTTGAAGGTGGTGAGAATGGCCGCTGTATTCTGCGCCTGTTTCAGGCGCTCGGCCACGCGCTTGCGCAAGCGCGACATCGGCACGCGTTCCTCGCGCGCGCCACCTTCGTGTTTCATGACAACCGGCGGCGTCACGACAGTCGCCACAGGCGTCGGCGCCGGCGTGGGTTTGGCCGGCGCGCGCTTTGCTTCGATCGCGGCCAGCACGTCGCCCTTCAGAATGCGTCCGCCGGGGCCCGTGCCCTTGATGGTCGAGGCATCGAGGCCGTTCTCCTCTATCAGCTTACGCACCGCTGGCATCAGCGCATCGGCCGGCTCGGCCGCAACAACAGGAGCCGCTTTCGAGCTGTCGTGGCCATTGCCGTTGAGCTTGGGCGCGGGTCCGGCCGCGCCATCTGCAATGCGCCCCAGCAGCGCGCCGACCTCGACCGTGTCGCCCTGCTTGGCCAACACCTCGCTGAGCTGCCCGGCCTCGCCGGCGGTGACCTCGAGCGAGATCTTGTCGGTCTCGAGCTCGACCAGCGGCTCATCGCGCTTGACGGCGTCGCCCACCGATTTCAACCAACGGGCGACGGTTGCTTCCGTCACCGATTCGCCGAGGGTGGGCACGCGGATTTCAACGGACATCCGGGAGCTCCTTCGTATCTCGTGGTCTCGCGGCCCGCCGCGCTAGGCGGCGAGCGCTTCGTCAACCAGCGCCGCCTGCTCGCGCTGATGCACCTTGAGGAAGCCGGTGGCGGGCGAAGCCGCCTCGACGCGGCCAACATAGCGAGCCCGCTTCGCCTTGATCGAGAGGCCAGACAGCACGTCTTCGATGCGCCGGTCGACATAGGAGAAGGCGCCCATATTTTGCGGCTCCTCCTGGCACCAGACGATCTCGGCATTCGGGTACTTCGCGAGCTCGACGGTCAGGCTCTTGTTCGGGAACGGCGCGATCTGCTCCAGCCGGACGATCGCCACATCGTCGATCTGGCGCGCCGCGCGCGTCTCGGCGAGGTCGTAATAGACCTTGCCGGAGCACAGCACGACGCGGCGGACCTTCCCGGACGGCGCAGCGCTCGCATCGGCGATGACGCGATGGAACAGGCTGCCCGGGCCGAACTCGTCGAGCGATGAGACGCACGCCTTGTGGCGTAGCAGCGATTTCGGCGTCATCGCGATCAAGGGCTTGCGGAAATTGCGCCGCATCTGGCGCCTGAGCGCGTGGAAGAACGAGGCGGGCGTCGAGCAATTGACCACCTGGATGTTCTGCTCGGCCGCAAGCTGCAAATAGCGCTCGAGGCGGGCCGATGAGTGCTCCGGTCCCTGACCCTCATAGCCGTGCGGCAGCAGCATGACGAGGCCCGACATACGCAGCCATTTGCTCTCGCCCGGCACGATGAACTGATCGATGATCACCTGCGCGCCATTGGCGAAATCGCCAAACTGCGCTTCCCAGAGCACGAGCGTGTTGGGGTCGGCGAGCGAATAGCCATATTCGAAGCCGAGCACGCCGGCTTCGGAGAGGCAGGATTCGATCACCTCGAAATGCCCCTGCGCGCCTGGCCGCAGATGATTAAGCGGCACATGGCGCGCCTCGGTCTCCTGATCAACCAGCGCGGCATGGCGCTGCGAAAACGTGCCGCGCGGTGAATCCTGGCCCGAAAGCCGCACGCGCTTGCCCTCGATGAGCAGCGTGCCGAAGGCGAGCGCCTCACCGGTGGCCCAGTCGATCCCTTGGCCCGACTCGATCGCCTGCCGACGCTCCTCCATGACACGGACGAGGCGCTTATGCGCCTTGACGTCCGCCGGGATCGCCGTCATGGCGCGGCCGACCTCGCGCAGCGTCTCGAGCTCGACCGCGGTTTCGCCCGCGCGATATTCGCCATTGCCAGGCTCGAAGCCGCGCCACTCGCCCTCCAGCCAATCCGCCTTGTTCGGGCGATAGGAGCGCGAGGCCTCAAGGTCCTTGTCGAGGCGCGCGCGGAAGTCGGCGGCGAGCTGGTCGGCCTCCTTCACCGTGATCGTGCCATCGGCGACCAGCTTCTCGGTATAGACCTGACGCGGCGTCGGGCGCCCGCGGATCGCGCGATACATGATCGGCTGGGTGAAAGCCGGCTCATCGCCCTCATTGTGGCCGTGGCGGCGATAGCCAAAGATGTCGAGCACCACGTCCTTGCCGAAGGTCTGGCGGAATTCGGTGGCGAGCCGGCTGACATGCACGACCGCTTCCGGGTCCTCGCCATTGACGTGGAAGATTGGCGCCTGCACCACCTTGGCCACATCCGACGGATAGGGCGAAGACCGCGCCGAGGCCGGTGTCGTGGTGAAGCCGATCTGATTGTTGACGATGATGTGGATCGTGCCGCCGACACGGTAGCCCTTGAGCTCCGAGAGCTCGAGCGTCTCGCCGACCAGGCCCTGGCCGGCGAAAGCGGCGTCGCCATGCAGGAGCACGCTCATGACCTTCTTGCGCGCGGTATCCTGCTTCAGCGTTTGCTTGCCGCGCACCCGGCCGAGCACCACCGGGTTGACCGCTTCGAGGTGGGAAGGATTGGGTGTCAGCGACAGATGGATGCGCAGCCCATTCGGCAGCTCGCGATCGGCCGAGGCACCGAGATGATATTTCACGTCGCCCGAGCCCTGCACGGCATCGACATGCGCGGCCTCGCCCTGGAACTCCGAGAACACGGCGGCGTAGGACTTGCCCATCACACTGGTCAGCACGTTGAGCCGACCGCGATGGGACATGCCGATCACGATCTCTTCCACGCCCTGCTCTGCGGAGCGCGCGATGATCGCTTCCATCGCGGGAATCACCGCCTCGCAGCCTTCGAGCGAGAAGCGCTTGGCACCGCGATATTTGATGTCGACGAAGGTCTCGAAACCCTCGGCCTCGTTTAGATCGCACAGAATGGCCCGCTTCTCGGCGGCGCTTAGGTTGGCGCGGTTGCGCGAGCCTTCGATGCGGCTCTGAATCCAGGCCTTCTCCTCCGGGCTCTGGATGTGCATGAACTCGACGCCGATGCGCGAGCAATAGGTTTCCTTCAGGATCGCGAGCGCTTCGCGCAGCGTGCCCCAAATGAGGCCGAGCACGCCGTCGAAATAGATCGGCCGGTCATAGTCGGACTCGGTGAAGCCATAGGTTGCCGGGTCGAGCTCGGGGTGATGCTTGTCGCCCTCGAGCTGGAGCGGGTCGAGCGCCGCGATCAAATGGCCGCGCACGCGAAAAGCGCGGATCATCATCAGCGCGCGGATTGAATCGCGCGTGGCCTCCGGCACCTCGCCGGGCGAGGGCGCGCGTTGCGCCACGGTCGCAGCAGCGTGGCCGTTGACGGGCGCGGGTGGGGTCCCCGTCGACTCGGCATCGAGGCGGACGAAGAAGTCGCGCCAGGTGGGCTCGACCGACGCCGGGTCGCGGCGATATTGCGCCTCCATGGCCTCGATGAAGGCCGCGTTGGCGCCATTCAGGAATGACGTATCGTACAGGTTCATGGATCTGACCGATTCAGGCCCAATCAGGCGTACCCGGCGGCAAGCTCAGCGCCTATCAGGCCTAGCGCTTCAGCACCTTCTGCATGGTGACGCCGATCTCCGCGGGCGACTCCGCGATCGTGATGCCGGCACGGCGCATCGCCTCGAGCTTGGTCTCCGCGCCGCCCTTGCCGCCGGAGATGATCGCGCCGGCATGGCCCATGCGCCGCCCGGGTGGTGCGGTCCGGCCGGCGATGAATCCCACCACAGGCTTGTTAACTTTCTGCAACCTTAAGAAATCGGCCGCGTCCTCTTCGGCCGACCCACCGATTTCACCAATCATGACAATCGCTTCGGTTTCCGCGTCGGCCAGGAACATGGCCAAACAGTCAACGAAGTTGGTGCCATTGACCGGGTCGCCGCCGATGCCGATGCACGTGCTCTGGCCGAGCCCGACCGCCGTCGTCTGGGCTACCGCCTCATAGGTAAGCGTGCCGGAGCGCGAGACAATACCGATCCGCCCGCGCTTGTGGATGTGGCCGGGCATGATACCGATCTTGCAGCCGCCGGGGGTGATGATGCCGGGGCAATTGGGGCCGATCAGGCGCGAGGTGGAGCCCGTGAGCGCGCGCTTCACCCGCACCATGTCGAGCACCGGGATGCCCTCGGTGATGCACACGATGAGCGGCACTTTGGCGTCGATCGCCTCGAGGATGGCGTCAGCCGCGTAATTGGCCGGCACATAGATCACGCTGGCGGTCGCGCCGGTCTCCCGCACCGCATCCGCCACGGTGTCGAACACCGGCAGGTCGAGGTGCTTGGTGCCGCCCTTGCCGGGTGTCACGCCGCCGACCATGCGGGTGCCATAGGCGATCGCCTGCTCGGTGTGGAACGTGCCCTGCGAGCCGGTCAGGCCCTGGCAGATGACGCGGGTGTCCTTGTCGACCAGAACCGCCATCAGCGACCGCCCTTCACCGCGGCGACGACTTTCCGCGCGGCGTCGCCGAGATCGTTGGCCGCGATCAGGCTGAGGCCCGAGGCGGCCAGAAGCTCGTTCGCCTTCTCGACATTGGTGCCGGCAAGGCGGACGACCAGCGGCACCTCGATGCCGATCTCCTTGGCCGCGGCGATGATGCCCTCGGCGATGATGTCGCAGCGCATGATGCCGCCGAAGATGTTGACCAGGATGCCCTTGACGTTGGGGTCCGACAGGATGATGCGGAAGGCCGCGATCACGCGGTCCTTCTGCGCGCCGCCGCCGACATCGAGGAAATTGGCCGGCGCGCCGCCGTTCAGCTTGATGATGTCCATGGTCGCCATGGCGAGGCCGGCGCCATTGACCATGCAGCCGATCGAGCCGTCGAGCTTGATGTAGTTGAGCTCGTGGCGCGAGGCCTCGAGCTCCTTCGGGTCTTCCTCGCCCTCATCGCGCAGCTCGACCACGTCCTTGTGGCGGTAGAGCGCGTTGTCGTCGAAATTGAGCTTGGCATCGAGCGCAACGAGCTGGCCCTGCTTGGTCACGATCAACGGGTTGATCTCGACCTGGCTCGCATCGAGCGCAACGAACGCCTTGTAGAGCGCGCCAAAGAAGCCCTGCGCCTGTTTCGCGGTCTCGGGCGCGAGCCCCAGCGCGAACGCGATCTTGCGGCCGTGAAAGGGCTGATAGCCGGTCGCGGGGTCGATCGGCACCGTGACAATCTTCTCGGGCGTGTCGTGCGCGACCTTCTCGATCTCGACGCCGCCCTCGGTCGAGGCGATCACCGCGACCCGGCCCGAGCCCCGATCGACGAGGAGGGCGCAATAGAGCTCGTGCGCGATGTCGCTGCCCTTCTCGACATAGACCCGCTTCACCACCCGGCCACCCGGGCCGGTCTGCGGGGTCACGAGCGTCTTGCCGAACATGGCGGTCGCTTCGCGCTTGGCGTCCTCGGCCGTCTTGCACAGCTTGACGCCGCCCGCTTTGCCGCGGCCTCCCGCGTGGATCTGTGCCTTCACCACCCAAAGCGGCCCGCCGGTCGCACCGACCGCGCCCGCCACATCGCCTGGGCTCAATGCGACCGCGCCTTCCGGCACCGGCACGCCGAACCCGGCCAACAGCTTCTTCGCCTGGTATTCGTGGATGTTCATTCAAGACCGCGCGCAGACTCGGGCCCGCGAAAAATCGCGCGAGTTATAGCACCGCGCGACTCGCGCGCAACTGCAAAGCCCTGGGACGTAATTTGAACACCGTCAGTTTCCTGCAGCTTACTCGAGTTTCATGGCATTCATCGCGTCGACCAAATCACGGACGGACTTGACCGACTTGTCGAACCCGGCCTTCTCATCGGCATTCAACGTGATCTCGACGATGCGTTCGACACCGCCCGCGCCGATCACCACCGGCACGCCGACATAGAGACCCTTCACGCCATATTGGCCATCGAGATAGGCGGCGCAGGGCAGCACCCGCTTCTGGTCCTTGAGATAGGATTCGGCCATCTGGATCGCGGACGCCGCCGGTGCGTAGAAGGCCGAGCCGGTCTTGAGCAGATTTACGATCTCGGCGCCGCCGTCGCGCGTGCGCTGCACGATCTGGTCGAGCCGCTCCTGCTTCATCCAGCCCATCTTCACGAGATCGGGCAGTGGAATGCCGGCCACCGTCGAATAGCGCGTGAGCGGCACCATGGTGTCGCCATGGCCGCCGAGCACGAAGGCAGTCACGTCACGCACCGAGACGTTCATCTCGGTCGCCAGGAAATGGCGGAAGCGCGCCGAATCCAGCACGCCCGCCATGCCGACCACCTTGTTGGCGGGGAGGCCCGAGAACTTCTGCAGCGCCATCACCATGGCATCGAGCGGGTTGGTGATGCAGATGACGAACGCGTTGGGCGCGTACTGCTTCAGGCCATCACCAACCGCCTTCATTACTTTCGAATTGATCGAAAGCAGGTCGTCGCGGCTCATGCCCGGCTTGCGCGGCACGCCGGCGGTGACGATCACGACATCGGCACCCTTGATGTCTTCATAGCTCGAAGTGCCGACATAGCTGGCATCGAATCCCTGAACCGGGGCCAATTGCGCGATATCCAGCCCCTTGCCCTTGGCAACGCCTTCGGCCGCGGGGATGTCGAGCACGACGATGTCGCCCAATTCCTTCTGGCCGGCAAGCAAAGCGAGCGTGCCACCGATATTGCCGGCGCCGATCAGCGCGATCTTGTTGCGTGCCATCGTTCTCCTCCGCTTATGGGGCTGGGCCCTGGGCCCTCATGCTTCGACAGGCTCAGCATGAGGGACTCGCCCTGAGCCTGTCGAAGGGCGAGGCCCACGTTCGATTGTCGGCGCACTTCTAGCGCCGGAGCACCATCATCTTCTTGATCTCGGCGATCGCCTTGGCCGGGTTCAGGCCCTTCGGGCAGGTGCGCGCGCAATTCATGATGGTGTGGCAGCGATAGACCCGGAACGGGTCCTCCAGCATGTCGAGCCGATCGCCCTTCGCCTCATCGCGTGAATCCACCAGCCAGCGATAGGCCTGCAGGAGAATTGCGGGGCCGAGATAGCGATCCGAGTTCCACCAATAGCTCGGACAGCTGGTCGAGCAACAGGCGCACAGAATGCACTCGTAGAGCCCGTCGAGCTTGGCGCGATCCTCGGGCGATTGCAGCCGCTCGCTATTGGCCGGCGCCGGCGAATCCGCCTTGAGCCAGGGCTCGATCGAGGCGTATTGCGCATAGAAGTGCGTCATGTCGGGCACGAGATCCTTGATCACCGACATGTGGGGCAACGGGTAGATCTTCACCTCGTCGCCCTTCACCTCTTCGACCGGCTTGATGCAGGCGAGCGTGTTGGTGCCGTCGATGTTCATCGCACAAGAGCCGCAAATGCCCTCGCGGCAGGAGCGGCGGAAGGTGAGCGTCGCGTCCACCTCGTTCTTGATCTTGATCAGCGCGTCCAGAACCATCGGGCCGCACGCACCCATGTCGATCTCGTAGGTGTCGGTGCGCGGGTTCTCGCCCGAGTCTGGATCGTAGCGATAGATCTTGAAGCGCCGCTTCTTCTTAGCGCCGTCGGCCGCGGCGTGGTGCTTGCCGGTCTTGACCCGCGAGTTCTTGGGCAGGACGAACTCTACCATCGTCGGATTCCTTCCTTAGGTCCGCCAGGGCTTAGTAAACGCGCGCCTTGGGCTGAACCACCTGCACTTCATCGGTCAGCGTATAGAGGTGAACCGGGCGATAGCCGATGCGCGGCTTGCCGTCATCGCCGACCCAGGCGATCGAATGCTTCATCCAGTTCGTGTCGTCGCGATTGGGATAGTCCTCGCGCGCCTGGGCGCCACGGCTCTCGGTGCGATTCGCCGCGCAGTGCAGCGTGATCAACGCCTGGCGCATCAGATTGTCGAGCTCGACCGTCTCCGCGAGGTCTGAGTTCCAGATCAGGGAGCGGTCGGACACCCGAACCTCCTGGCGGAAGGTGTTCCAGATCGTGGCGAGCTTGCCCTTGCCCTCTTCCATCAGGGGCCCGGTGCGGAACACGCCGGCATGGGTTTGCATCGCGCGCTGCATGTCCAGGCGGATCGTCGCGGTCGGTGTTTTGCCGGTCGAATGCCTGAGCTGGTCGAACCAGCCGAAGCACTTGTCGATCGGCGCATTCCCGATCGGCTTGTGCGGCGAGTGCGGCTTGATCAGCTCGGCGCAGCGATTGGCCGCGGCGCGGCCGAACACCACGAGGTCCAAGAGCGAGTTCGAGCCCAGGCGATTGGCGCCATGGACCGAGACGCAAGCCGCTTCGCCCACCGCCATCAGTCCGCGCACCACGGTATCCGGGTTGTCATAGGCAAGTGTCACCGCCTCACCGTGATAATTGGTCGGCACGCCGCCCATGTTGTAGTGCACGGTCGGGATCACCGGGATCGGTTCCTTGGTGCAATCGACGCCGGCAAAGATCTTCGAGGTCTCGCTGATGCCGGGCAGCCGCTCATGCAGCACATCGGCGCCCAGATGATCGAGCTTGAGGAAGATGTGGTCCTTGAGTGGCCCGACGCCGCGCCCGGCCCTGATCTCGAGCGTCATCGAGCGGGAGACGACATCGCGCGACGCAAGGTCCTTGGCGCTCGGCGCATAGCGCTCCATGAAGCGCTCGCCCTCGGAGTTCAGCAGATAACCGCCTTCGCCGCGCGCGCCCTCGGTGATCAGGCAGCCCGAGCCGTAGATGCCGGTCGGGTGGAACTGCACGAACTCCATGTCCTGGAGTGGCAGGCCGGCGCGCGCCGCCATGGCGCTGCCATCGCCGGTGCAGGTGTGGGCCGAGGTCGCCGAGAAATAGGCACGGCCATAACCGCCGGTCGCCAGGATCACCATGTGCGAGCGGAACAGATGCATGGAGCCGTCATCGAGGTTCCACGCGATCACACCTCGGCAGGCGCCTTCCTCGTCCATTACGAGGTCGAGCGCGAAATACTCGATGAAGAATTGCGCCGAATGCTTGAGCGACTGTTGATAGAGCGTGTGCAGCATGGCGTGGCCGGTGCGGTCCGCGGCCGCGCAGGTGCGCATGGCCTGGCCTTCGCCAAAATGGGTGGTCATGCCGCCGAACGCGCGCTGATAGATCTTGCCTTCCGGCGTGCGCGAGAACGGCACGCCATAGTGCTCGAGCTCGAGCACGGCCTGGGGCGCGTTCTTGCACATGTATTCGATCGCATCCTGGTCGCCCAGCCAGTCCGACCCCTTGACGGTGTCGTACATGTGCCAGCGCCAATCGTCCTCGCCCATATTGCCGAGCGCGGCCGAGATGCCGCCCTGCGCCGCCACCGTGTGGCTGCGGGTTGGGAACAGCTTCGAGAGGCAGGCCGTCTTGAGTCCATGCTGGGCAAGGCCGAACGTGGCCCTGAGGCCCGCGCCGCCCGCCCCGACCACGACCACGTCGTACCGGTGCTCCGTCAACGGATAGGCTTGAGCCATGGGCTTACCCTCTCAGCGCGATGGCGAGGACGGAATAGACGCAGCTGGCGCCCGCGATGAAGCAACCGAGCGACAGCCCGATCAACATCGTCCATTTCATCTTCTTGTTGTGGACGTAATCCTCGATCACCACCTGCATGCCGAGCTTGAGGTGATAGAAGGTGGTCGCCGCGAACAGGATGAAGAGCGTCGCGGTTACCGGGCCCCTCATCCAGTCGACGACAGCATCGTGACTCGCGCCCTGCATCACCAGCCACCAGATGCCGGAGACGAACCAGAGACCCAAGGGAACCAGGAGGATCGCGGTCAGCCGCTGCATCCACCAGTGCTCGGTGCCTTCCTTGGCCGAGCCGAGGCCGCGGACGCGGGCAAGCGGTGTCTCAATGCGCATGGCTCACCCTCCTCAGCTGAAATAGACCGCGAGGCCGATCGCCCAGGACAGGCCGGTCAACCCCATCGCCGCGCCCACCATGAGCGCACCGGACGCATAGGTCGCGCGCATCGAGAGGCCCATGCCGACATCCCAGAACAGATGCCGGACGCCATTGCACAGGTGGTAGAACAGGCTGAAGGTCCAGGCGAAGAGGAGCGCGTAGCCGACCCAGGAGGTCAGAAACCACATCGCGTCGGCATAGTAGTCAGGCCCGGCCGCGGCGGCGAGCAGCCACCAGCAGAGCATCGCAGCACCACTTGCCAGAAACACGCCGGTCAAGCGGTGAAAGATTGACAACACCGAGGTGAGCTGCGGCCGATACACCTGCAGATGAGGCGACATCGGTCGCGCAGCCTGTCCTCCGGCCTTGGCCTTTGACGGCTTCATGGATTTTGTCTCACTGACTTCGAGGACGAGCGGCCGCTGTTGCCGATAGGCATGCGGCCGCGGCGATGCGGAATCGCTCCCGGGAGCCTGGGCCATGGATTTTTACCTCCTCCCCCCGTTAGAGGTGAAACGCGACAAGTCCCAGTCCTCGAACGGTTTTAGTCGCGT
>VGET01000052.1 GCA_016869195.1 Alphaproteobacteria bacterium
CAGCACTTCGCGCGCCTGGGCCGCGGCCGCATCAGGCTCATCCCGCATCGCGTGGCACGCGGCCATGAAGGCGTGATGCGAAGCGCCCAAGGGCGCGATGCGCCGGCTCGATCGCAAAGCGTCTTCATAGCGGCGGGCAAAGAACTGGGCCTGCGCAAGATAGGCAACTCGCCGGCTCGCTTCGGAAGGATCAAGCCTCAGCGCACGCTCGATCCACTCGATCGCTTCCTCATGCCGGCCGAGACAGATAAGAAGCTCGCCCATCTGCGACACGATGCGCGGATCATTCGGCACAAGCTCATAGGCACGCTCGTGATGGTAAAGCGAGCGATCATGATCGCTGAAGAAATAGAGCCGCGCGGCACCCAGTAACCGATGGCATTCGAATTCTTCCGCGCCCAAACGCTCGAGCGTCGCGGCAATCCGGTCGGCCACCGCCGCCAAATCGCTCCGGATCACGCCATAACCGCGGGCCCAGGACTGGCCCAGGATGCACAATTTCCAGGCCCAGGCCTGAGCATACTCAGGGTCGAGCTCGATGGCCTTCTCGGCCATCTCGAGTGCCTTGACATTGTCCTCTTTGGTGCGCCTGTGGTGGTAATCCTTGGCACGGAGCAGATAGTCATAGGCAGCCATGGCCTGAGGCGGCTTGCGCTTGGCAAGTGCGGTCTGGGCCGCTTCGACGCGCCCGGGAAGTGCGGCGACGATCATCTGCGTGATTTCGTCCTGCACAGCAAACACGTCCGCGAGATCACGCTCGTAGCGTTCCGCCCAGACGTGATGGCCCTTCTCGGCATCGATCAGCTGCACGGTGATCCGTACACGGTTATCAGCTTTGCGTGCGCTTCCTTCGACGACATAGCGCACGCCGAGTTCGCGCCCGGCCTGCTTGATGTCGACCGCGCGTCCTTTGTAGATGAAGGTCGAATTCCGAGCGATCACGAACAGATCGGGGTAACGAGAGAGCTCGGTGATAACGTCTTCGACGATGCCGTCGACAAAATACTCTTGCTCCGCATCGCCGCTCATATTCTGGAACGGGAGCACCGCTATTGATGGCTTGTCGGGCACAGGCGGCGTCTCGAAGGCGGGAATGGCCCCTGTCCGCCCCGGCTCCGTCGCGTCCGCCCGCGTCACCCGGATCACCTGAACCGGTTCCGAGATGTTCTTCAGGCTCTGTGGTCCGAGATCGCTGATGGCAACGGGCAGCTTGTGCCGGATCTGCTCATATACCGCGCCGGCAATATGATTCGTGCCCGGCTGGGCTGACTCCTGGAGCCGTGCGGCGATGTTCACGCCATCGCCAAAAATATCGTCACCCGCCACGATGACGTCGCCCAAGTTGATGCCGATGCGAAATTCAAGCCGACGATCCTCGGGCAAACCGGCGTTTCAGTCGGCGACACCGTCCCGCATGTCGAGGGCGCAGCGCACGGCGTCTACCGTGCTTGCGAACTCGGCCAACACCGAATCGCCTGCGGTCGAAACGATGCGCCCGTTGTGCTTGGCAACGCAGCCGTCTATCGAGCCACGGCAGGCCGCGAGGGTGCGCAGCGTGCCTTCTTCGTCGGCGCGCATGAGCCGGCTGTAACCGGCGACATCGGCACTCAGAATGGCGGCGAGTCTTCGCCTGGTTGCGCTGGCGTCCATAGTCGAGCTGCATTCTCGGATGATCTATCAGCTTACGAAACTTGGGATGTCGAGACAACCGACCCCTGCCCTGCCCTGCCCAGGCCGCCCGCCGCCCCTCAACATTCCAGCTCGACGGTCACCGGCACGTGATCCGACGGCGGCTTCCAGTCGCGCGCCGGCTTGAACACGTGGGCGGACTTCAGGCGTGGCTTGAGCTCGGGCGCGACCCAGACATGGTCGAGCCGCCGCCCGCGGTCCGACGCCGCCCAATCGACCGCGCGATAGCTCCACCAGCTGTAAAGTCTCTGCTCGGGCGAAATGAAATGGCGCACGGCATCGACGAACGAGTATGAGCCCATCACCTTGCCGAGCAGCTCGACCTCGATCGGCGTGTGACTGACCACATCCAGGAGTTGCTTGTGCGACCAGACGTCGGTCTCGAGCGGCGCGACGTTGAGATCGCCGGCCAACACCAGCTGCGCCTTGCGCGGCTTGTGTGCCTTGAACCACGCCGCCATGTCGCGCAGGAAATCGAGCTTGTGGGCGAACTTCTCATTGGCCTCGGGGTCGGGAATGTCGCCGCCCGCCGGCACGTAGAAGTCGTGGATCTCGAGGCCGTTCTCGAGCCGCGCCCAGGCATGGCGCCGGTCGCTCTTGCCGCACCAATCGCGCGTGCCGCTCTCCGCGATCGGCAGGCGCGAGAGAATGGCGACGCCGTGATGATTCTTGTGGCCCGCGATCACCTGGTGCACGAAGCCGTGCTCAGCGAAGGCCGCGCGTGGAAACGCGTCATCGACCACCTTGGTCTCCTGCAGGCAGAGCACGTCCGCCCCGGTGGCCTCGATCAGGGCGGGCAGCAGATCGAGCCGGAGCCGAACCGAGTTGACGTTCCAGGTGGTGAGCCGCATGACGCCCCCGCGCATCGTTGAGGCCGAGACCTTGCCGGAGCGATGCCAGCAAGGCGAGCCGAAAAAAGAAGCGGGCCAGCGAAGGGTTTGTCCCTTCCCGCTCCGGAGTCTTGGGGGAGCCCGAAGGAAGTTCAGTCGACGTTCAGTCGAGTACGAGCCTCAATCGAAGATCTGCCGGCTGAGCGGCACCGCAGCGCCGGCGAGCACCGCGGTGATCGCGACCCGACTCAGGCCGATCTCGGCCAGAAAGTGATTGTCGAGCTTGGCCAGCCCGCGCCGCTGGCGTAGGCGGCCGATCTGCCGTCGCATCCAGCACAACATGAGAAATCCTCCTCGTCCGCTTATGGGCGGCGCGTCTCGTCGCGCCCTTCTGCCCTCTGTTACGGAAGACGTGGGGATGCGGTTCAGCCAGTGCCAATCAAGCGTGCGTGACGACTCGCTCCCGCTTCCTCACGAAAACGTGATCAATCCTTGCAAGCCGTTGTTTCAAAAACGAAACGGCCGGCGGAGGGCCGGCCGTTCGCTCACGCCTCAGGGGTCGGGAGGGGGGTTACCCCCGGGCGCTTTCGCGGCCGTAGACGACCGCCGGGATGTCGGCCCGGTTGAGCCCGATATCGGCGAGTTGGCGGTCATCGAGCTGGCTCAGCTCGCGCCAGGCCCGCTCGCGCACGCGCCACCGGGGAAGGCCATCCTTCAGATTGGCGATCAACACGGCTGTTCCTTTCCTGTCTCGAGGGCGAACGGGCGGGCCGTGTCCCCTGCCCTGCCCGGTCGCCCGTCGTTCCCGTTTCGCTTAGGCGCGGCCGGGGCGCTTGAAGCGCCCATGCGCCACGGCCTCGATGTCGCCGCGGCTCAAGCCGATGTCGGCGAGCTCGCGGTCGCTCAGCTCTTCGAGCTGATGGCGGACGCTCGACTCTTCAACCCAGCGACGCACCGCGCGGACGACTGATGAACCGATCATGATACAACCCTCTCTTCGCTTGCTAACCGATCGAGCTTCGTGTCATTTGCATGACGGGCGCTCGAGCGGTGATTTCTCGAGGGTTGATATAGCGTGATTGCTGCGTTGCACAATGAGCGTCAGTGGCAGCGCTGATATGCAAAGAATGCATGAGGATCGACGGGGTGTGTCGCCGGAGACACGGGCAGCAAGACCCATCGTCATTCTCGGGCGGCGCTTCGCGCCGACCCGAGAATCCATCGGGCCGAGTGCCGGGTCGTGGATGGATCCTCTGGTCGAGCCTGTGGCTCGCCAGAGGATGACGGTCAAAAGCGGAAGGAGGGTCTCGGGCCAATCTCCCCAACAGCGCAGGGAAGTGCGCGGCGTTCCGCCCTTCAACTTTTCAAGCCGATTGTCGGCAGGTCCTTCAAGGTCAGGTCGAGGCAGGTGCGGAACTTCGCCACCATCTCGTCGACCTCCGATTCCTTGATGATGAGGGGAGGGGAGGCGAGCATGGTGTCGCGTGTCGCCCGCATGATCAGGCCGTTCCGGAAGCAGTGATTGCGGCAGGCGAGGCCGACCTTGCCCTCGGGGTCGAAGTTCCGCCGGGTCTTCTTGTCGGCGGTCAGCTCGATGCCGCAGAGCAACCCCTTGCCACGCACCTCGCCGACCAGCGGATGGTCGGCCAGCGCCGCGAACTTTTTCTGGAAGTAGGGGCCGATCACGTTGCGCACCCGCTCGACGATCGTCTCCGCGTGCATCAGGCGGATGTTTTCGAGCGCGACGGCGCAGGCGGTCGGGTGGCCCGAATAGGTGAAGCCGTGGACGAACTCTTCGCCCGCGCGGTTGAGCGCGTCGGCCACACGCGGGCCCAGCACCACGGCCGAGATCGGCAGATAACCGGAGGAGAGGCCCTTGGCCACGGTCATGAGATCGGGTGTCACGCCGAAGGTCTGGCAGCCGAACCAGTTGCCGGTGCGCCCGAAGCCGCAGATCACCTCGTCCGAAATCAGGAGCACGTCATATTTGCGGCAGATGCGCTCGATCTCGGGCCAATAGCTCATCGGCGGCACGATCAGCCCGCCCGCGCCGTGGATCGGCTCGCCGATGAAGGCGGCCACTCTCTCCGGCCCGAGCTCGAGGATCTTGGCCTCGAGCGCGCGCGCGGCCTTGAGGCCATAATCCTCGGGCGTCATGTCGCCGCCCTGGCGCCACCAATAGGCGGTCTCGATGTGAGCGAAGCCGGGGAGGGGGAGACCGAATTGCGGGTGCATTGGCTTCAGCCCTGAGAGGCTGGCCGCTGCCATGGTCACGCCGTGATAGCCGAACTCGCGTGAGATGAAGATGCTCTTGTCGGGCTTGCCCTGCAGCTTCCAGAAATAGCGCACGATCTTCACGACCGAGTCGTTCGCCTCGGAGCCCGAGTTCGCATAGAACACGTGATCGAGGCCCTTCGGCGTCACCTCGGCGATCGCCTTGCCGAGCTCGATCGGCGGCGGCGTCGCGGTCTGAAAGAACGTGTTGTAGTAGGGCAGCTCGAGCATCTGCCTATAGGCCGCCTCGGCCAGCTCCTTGCGGCCATAGCCCATGTTCACGCACCAGAGCCCGGCCATGCCATCGATCAGCCGCTCGCCCTCGGAGTCCCACAAATACACGCCCTCGGCCTTGACGATGATGCGGCTCGCCTTGGCCAGCATGTCCTTGTAGTCGGTGAAGGGGTGTAGATGGTGGCGATGGTCGAGCTCCTGCCAGCGCAGGGTCTCGGGCCTCGGATTGGCGCGTGTGCTCATGGGGAACTCCGGTCGCGCATGATCGGCGCGCGCCCCGCCATCATGGGCCGCGGCCTCAGGCGCGCGCAACCCTGGGGCGCTGGGCAGGGGCCAGGCGCGCGCTCGCCCGTGCCCTTGCGGCATCGCCAAACGCGCCGAACAGCGCCATCGAGAACTGGTTTTCGGTCACCTTCCACTCGGGGTGCCACTGCACGCCGAGCGCAAACGCCTTGGCATCCTTGACCCGCACGGCCTCGATCAGCCCATCCGGGGCGCGCGCCTCGATGGCAAGGCCGGGCGCGAGGCGGTCGATGCCCTGGCCGTGCAGCGAGTTGACCATCACCTCGGGCTCAGGCCAGAGTGTCGCGAACACGCCGCCCGGCTCGATCGTCGCCTTGTGCACCGGCGCATAGCGCTCATCGCGCGACTTGGTCTTGTCCGAACGATGATCGGCGAAGCCCGACACCTCCTGCACATGCTGGTGCAAGGTGCCACCGAGCGCGACGTTCAGCTCCTGAATGCCGCGGCAGATGCAGAGGATCGGCACACCGCCCGCAATCGCCTCGCGAATGAGGGGCAGGGTGGTCGAATCGCGCTGCGGGTCGTGCAGCGTGCCCTCGCGGCTCCTCGTGCCCTTGCCGTGATAGTGGTGCGGCTCGACATTCGACGGGCTGCCGGTGAACAGAATGCCATCGACGCGCGCCAACAGATCTCGCCGGTCCAGCTCATCGCCGAGCGAAGGCACGAGGAGGGGCAGCGCCTCTGCGCCCCTCAGCACGCCCGTGATGTATTTCTCACCGACCACGTGAAACGGATGCGTGTCGAGCTCGCGTACGTCGGCGGGAATGGCGATCAGGGGCAGGGGGCGGTGCAGGGTCATGCTCTCGATCCAGAATACAGGGTCGGTCGGACAGCCGGGGGCCAGAACGGTTCAGGCCGTGCCGAGCGTATGCCTCAATCCCTCAACAATGTCTTTGAGCGCCCGGCTCTGGGGCGCCTGTTCGGCCAGAGTAGCGCGCATCAGATCGCGGCGAAGGCTCGCGCCAATCGACATGAGTGCCGGCGTCGGCTTGTCGGTCCGGCTCGCCGCCTTGACCAGCAGCTCAACCAGACGATCGGCGCTGTCGAGCCGGCCCCACATCAGATCGTGCTCGCGTGCGTCGCGCTTGAGAAAGCCCATGAAGGCGCCGAGGGCGCGGCTCTTCAGCCGGTGCGGATTCGGCGAAAGGGTGGTGGAATCGGCGGGAGAGAGGCGCATCACCTCGACCGTGATGAGGTCTTCCAGCCCGGCAGACTCCATCAGCGGAAAGGCAATCAGATCGACGAAGGGAAAGGCCAGCGCGGCGCGCAGAAGCTCCCCGCGCATCGTCGCATCGAGTCGGGCCGAAGCCCGTGCGAGCGCGCTCTCGACCTCCCGATCGAGGGCTTCGATGCGCGCGGCATAGTTCGCGCTCAAGGTCTGATAGAGGCTGCGGATCTGGTTGTCGTATCTAGTGACGATCGGGGAAGGATTGTTCTTGATCAGGGTGATCGCGGCATTGATCGCATCGGTCTTGATGCCGCCGAAGGCCGCGATGATGTGATCGCGCACCTGGCCCGTGGTCTCGAAAAGCGCGGCGACGCTCTCGGCCACCGTGGCGAGCGACGCCTTGAGCGCGTCGAGCTCAACCCGTGCTTCAATCGAGGCATTCGCGTACTGGCGGTTCACCACCTGAACCACGTGGCGCAGGCGGCGCTGGCGAAATGGCAGGTCAAACGCGTTGAGGAGCGCGCCGCGCGCCGGCGTTACGTCGAACGATCCGGCGGAGCGCGTGGGATCAAAGACCGCTCCCTCGCGGACCAGCCACTCGAAGCTGAGCCGGCGAACGAAATAGGCGTGGGCGGATGGGTAGGGAAAGTCGAGCGCGCTACAAAGGAGTGCTGCAAGCACGCGCGAGGCGCGATCAAGCCTGAGCGCTACATAGGCCGGATAGCCGGACGGCGATTGGTGCGCCAAGAATTCGTCGATCGCACTCCGCCAGTCCTTGAGCTGTGCCGCATCCGGGCTTTGTCCGGCCAGAAGGCTCGCCAGCGATGTCTGTTTCAGCGCGGCCGAAGCATAGCGGTCGGCATTGGGCGCATCGGCCATGATCGCGGCCTGGATGCGCCTGACCTGCGCGTTGCGCTCACGCAGGTCGTTCAGATCGTCGAAAATCGGCTCGTGGCGCAGCAGGCCATACATGCCGCCGATGACATCGAGCGGCGCCGGTGGGCGTTTCGGCACGGGCGCGTGTTCGCGTGCGCTGGATTCGGCCGAGCCGGTTTCCGCGCCGATCTCGGGGTCGGGCTCGAGATACATCAGCACGCGCTTGACCTGCCGATCCGCGGGCTTCGATTCGATCGCGCGCGCAAGCTGCGTGAAGGGCTTGTTGTCGAGAACGCCACCATCGATCATCCAGGCATGTTTCGGCTCGAACTTCGTGAGCTTGTGCTCGCCGAGATGGCGCACGGCAAAGGCGTCGAGATCAACGCCTGGCGCGGTTGGTTGCGCGGCGGTGAAACTTTTCAGGATGTCATCGACGGAGCAGGGCGCGAACGCGCCGGGGAAATCGGCGGTGGTCCGCGCTGCATAGGTCAGCGCGAAGTCGCCCAGCGTGTCACCCGGCTTGGCGTGGAAGTGCATGACGTGGGCATGCGTCCGCTCCTGCAGCGAATCCGGATGATAGGATTCGCTCACCGGCAGGTGGCGAGGCCAACCGAAGAAATCCGTGCGCGTGAGGAATAGGTCGCGTCGCGCCGCGCTCGGCAGCAGGCTGCCCGTGTTTTCGAGCCGGCCGAGCGCGGCCGCAATGCGCTCGGCGAAATAATCGCCATCGAGTGGCGTGCAGCGACCATTGCGCCGATTCTTGTAGAGGCTCCACGCCTGGTCGCGCACCCAAGGCCACTCGAGCCCGAGGCTCGCCAATTTCCGGCGAAGGGTGCGCAGAGGCGAAAGCGGGGTGAGCAGCCAGAGCAAGGCACGAAGATAGAAGGGAGTTCGCGCATAGGGCTTGGTGCCGAGCTTCGCGATATCGGCTTCATTGAGCCAGATGTCGTTCAGCACAGTCGCATCGCCGCCCTCGACGATCGCCTTGCCCAGCACCGCGCCGTTGACGCCGCCGGCCGAGGTGCCCGCGATCGCGTCGACCACGACGCGGAGCCCGACGGAGTCTTCGCCCTTGCCAAGCTGGTCCAGAAACCGCCCATAGAGTTGGGCGGTGCCGTTCAGGCTATCCGCGGTGTTGTTTGCGAGCGCCTTGGAGGCGCGCAGGAGTTGCCACAGCTCGGTGACGATGCCGTTCATGTAGACGGCGAGAGAAACGCCGCCATAGAGCACAAGCCCGATGCGAAGCTCTCTCATGCGACCTTCGCTGGCTGAAATTCGTTCCTGCTATCAAAGATAGCGGACACGCCGTGGAGTGAACAGCGATGCCTGATGGCCAGACGGCCGATCACCGCCTGTTTGGGTCCTTGGGCGGCTCCCAGACGAACAGCTTGGCCGAGACGTCGACGTTCACCTCGAGGTCCTTGAGCGCGACCGTGGTGATGTAGCCTTGCGCGTCCGTGACACGCCATTGGGCGAGCTGGGTCGGGTTGCTGGTGAAGTCGAGCGTGAGGGAGCCCTCACCCGGGTCGGCGCGGCGCACTACAGTGACGCTCACGCGCCCCTCACGGCGCACCACCTCGGTCACCGCGAGGTCCTTGCCGAAGCCCACGTCATCCCGGCTCAACGAGCCGATCGGCGTGTCGAAGATCGGCCATTCATTGACCTGGCCGAGCTCCTTGTCCTGGTAGTGCAGCAGGAAGCCGTCACCCACGATGAGGATCGGCACCGGCGGGTCATATTCGAAGCGCAGGCGGCCGGGGCGCCGCAAATAGAAGCTGCCTTCGGCCAGGCTGCCGTCCGGCGCGATCTGGATGAAGCGCGACCTCAGCGACTTCACGCCATTGAGGTAGGTCTCGACCACCTTGAGCGCTTGCCACTGCCCGTCATCGAGGGCGGCATCCATCACCTCCTCGGCGTGGGCGGGAGCAGGGGGCAAGGCGGTCGCGATGAAACCGGCGGCCAGGAGGGCCAAGGCAACACGGCGGGTCAGGGACAAGTCAGGACTCCGGGCAATCGAGCCGCCGCCCGTCCGGGATGGCCGGGCGACGCGGGGCAACCACCAAGGAGAAATAGGTTGTCCGCGCCGCCACGTCCACGGGCCCGTCGGGGGGAGTGGGGGACGGGCCCTATTTCACGTCCTGCGCCAGCAGCTCGAGCTTGGCGGCGGCGCCATGGAGCTTCGAGGGGTCGAAGTCCACCGTCTCCGGCGGCACCACGCTCGGCCACGCCGGCTCCAGCGCCTCGATTTCCTCATGCGCCTCGTGCACGGCTAAGCCAGCCTCGCCGCCTTCACCCCCTTCGCCGCCGAGCGAGTCAACCATTTGGTCGGCAATGCGCGTGAAGCCCAGTGCGTCCTGATATTCGTGCGCCTCGACCACCTTGCGGTCCTTGACGCCGATGGCGTACTCGTCGGCCGCGACGCGGACGAGGCTTGCAGCGACAAGCAGCGTCGTCCTGGCATTGGGCTTCAAATCGCCCCGACTGGCCTGAATGGCCGCGGTCAGGTCCCGGTGCGCGGCTTCAACCTCGGCAACAGGCTTGCCACCCTCGACCGCGGCGGCCAAGGCCGCGAGCTTGTCCTCGAAGCCCGGCACCTTGCGCGCCTCGAAAGCCGGCTCGAGCGCCTCGTAGAGCTCGTCGCCCGGGTGCTTCATGTGGGTCTTGGCGGCGGCCTTGTCGCCCGCGCGATAGAGCTCGGTGCCGACCCAGAGGTGCCCCTCGATCAGGCCGAGCTGGGTCAGATAGGCCACGTCATCGGCCTTGAGATCCGCGCCCTCGCTGTGGCCGGCCTCGCCGCCCTCACCACCTTCGCCACCCTCGCCGCCGGCGGCGTGGGCGACACGCCACATCGCCGCATCCGAAAGGTCGAGCACCCCACCGGCCATGAGCGGTGCGGTCTGGGCCAGGGCGAAGGCGCCGAGCCCCAACAGAATCGTCTGCTTTTTCACGGTCGCTTGCTCCGATGTCGCGGCCGGGGTCGCAAACGGCGGTAAGTCCGCCCGCCGGTCGCCCCCGCCGACAATAACCCCACATCAATTATGCCAGGATAATGCGACTTATTCGCAATTGCAAGTTATATGTGTGGTGTCCGCCGGGGCAAGGCGAGAATCGACGGGGCAGGGTGAGTTCGGTGCGGCTCGGCGACCTAGTCGCGGCCCGAATGGTCGCCGACCAGCACCTCGCGCTTGCCGACATGGTTGGCGCGGCTGACCACGCCCTCGGCCTCCATGCGCTCGATGATGCGCGCGGCGCGGTTGTAGCCGATCTGCAGATGGCGCTGGATGAAGCTGGTCGAGGCCTTGCGCTCGCGCGCGACGATCGCGAGCGCCTGATCATAGAGCGGGTCGTCGCCCATCGACTCGGTGGTGCCCATGTCAGGCCCCTCGGGGTCTTCGAGCACTTCCTCGATGTAGGCGGGCTTGCCCTTGGCGCGCAGCGCCTCGGCCACGCGCTCGACCTCGGCGTCGCTCACATAGGGCCCGTGCACGCGCATGATTCGCCCGCCGCCCTCCATGTAGAGCATGTCGCCCTGGCCCAAGAGCTGTTCGGCGCCCTGCTCGCCGAGCACGGTGCGGCTGTCGATCTTCGAGGTCACCTGGAAGCTGATGCGGGTCGGGAAGTTCGCCTTGATCGTGCCGGTGATGACGTCCACCGAGGGCCGCTGCGTCGCCATGATGAGGTGGAGGCCGGCGGCGCGCGCCATCTGAGCGAGGCGCTGCACCGCGCCCTCGATGTCCTTGCCCGCGACCAGCATAAGGTCGGCCATCTCGTCGACCACGATGACGATGTAGGGGAGCGGATCGAGGCCGAGCTCCTGCTCGATGAAGATCGGCTCGCCCGATTCCTGGTCGACCCCGGTCTGCACCCGGCGCGTCAGCTTCTCGCCGGATTTGCGCGCCTCTTCGAGCCGCTTGTTGTAGCCCGCGACATTGCGCACGCCGAGCCGCGACATCGCCTGATAGCGCGTCTCCATCTCGCGCACGGCCCATTTGAGCGCGACCACCGCCTTGCCCGGCTCGGTCACGACCGGCGCGATCAGATGCGGAATGTCGTCATAGACCGAGAGCTCCAGCATTTTCGGGTCGATCATGATCAGCTTGCACTGGTCGGGCGGCAGCCGGTAGAGCAGCGACAGGATCATCGAGTTGATCGCGACCGACTTGCCCGAGCCCGTGGTGCCGGCGACCAGCAAATGCGGCATGCGCGCGAGGTCGGCGATGATCGGGTTGCCGGCGATATCCTTGCCGAGCGCGAGCGTGAGCCGCGCGGCGGTGTTCTCATAGGCCTCGCTCGAAAGCAGCTCGCGCAGGAAAACGGTCTCGCGCTGCTGGTTCGGCAGCTCGATGCCGATCACGTTGCGCCCCGGCACCGTGGCGACGCGCACCGAGACCGCACTCATCGAGCGCGCGATGTCATCGGCGAGGCCGATGACACGCGAGGTGCGCGTGCCGGGCTCGGGCACAAGTTCATAGAGTGTGACCACCGGCCCCGGCCGCACCTTCACGACCTGGCCGTTGACGCCGAAATCCTGCAGCACGGATTCGAGGAGCCGCGCGTTCTGTTCGAGCGCCGCCTCGTCGAGCGCAGCAGATTTCCTGGTTGCCGGCGCCTCGGTGAGCAGAGTCAGCGAAGGCAGCTCATATTCAGCGCCGGCCTCAAGCTCGAGCGTGCCCTGCCGCTCGCTCTGGGCGCGCTTGCTGGTCTTCACCTTGCTCGTGTTGATCTGCACGCGGTCGGAGCCTGCGCTAGGGCCGGCGCGCTCGACCAGCTTGCCGAGGTTCTGCGGCACCTCCTCGGCCTCGGGCTCGCCCCCGATCTCGATGTTGACGAGCTTGTCGAACAGGCCGGACGCCGGCGCCGGCTCGCGTGGCGCCACGGGCACGGCCGCGCGCCGGCGCCGCGCCAGCTTCAGCAGATAGACGCTCGGCCGGATCACGCCATGGAGCGTCGCAAACCGGCTGCCGCGATAGAGCGCGCGCCACTCCTTGCCCGAGAGCCCGAGCGAGATGACGAGGGGGAGCGCGGCGAGCGGCAGCGCACCCAACGCGACCACGATGCCGGGCACGCCGGCGCTCGCGATCGATTTGGCGATCGCCCCGCCGGTGAGATCGCCGATCGCGCCGCCAAGCCCGATCTCGAGCGGCCAGCTCGCCGGCGGCAGGAGCGCGCCGAAGCCGATCGCACCGAGCAAAAGCGCGGCCGGCGCGGTGCCGAGCCGCACCCATTTGCGCGCGAGGCCGCGGTGGATCACGAGGCCCCAGCCCCAGGCGAGCGCAATCAGCACGAGGAGCCCAGCCGAAAGGCCGAGCGCGTGCAGCAGCAGGTCGGACACATAGGAGCCGGTGAGGCCGAGCAGATTGGCCGGCTTCGCGCCGGTCGCCACGCTGAACGAGGGGTCGCGCGCATCGAAGCTCGCGAGCGAGAGCAAGAGGAACGCCGCGAGCGCGATCAGCCCGGCGCCGATCAGCTCGGAAAAACGCCGGCGGAAAAAATTTCTCACGCTCTCGGGGAGCGCGGGCAGTCTCGAGTCTTGCGTAACGCTGCGTGCCATGACCGGCCTGTTGGCCTCCACCCCGAATCCTGACGGCCGGGCCTTGGCGCACGCTTAACGTCCGCCCCGCCCGGCCGGAACAATTCGCGAATCGAGCGAGCTTTCTAGCACGATTCCGCCGAGTCGCGGGAGGGGTGGGTCTTACGCAACCCGGGTACGCCGGCGACCCATTGCGCCCTTCGACAGGCTCAGGGCGAGGATGCTCACTAAGGAGCACGCCCAAATTGGCCTCATCCTGAGCTTGTCGGAGGATGAGGCCCCCCCGGTCGGCGCATCTACCCGAGCGCCGCCTCGATCGCCTTGCCGATGCGCAGGAGCCGCTCGTCCCAGCCGGGCGCGCCCATGATCATGAGCCCGACCGGGATGCCGTTGCGGTCGCGCCCGCACGGCACGGTGAGGGCCGAGAGCCCCAGGAAATTGCCGAGTCGCGTGTTGCGCAGGCCCTTGGCGTTGGTGCGCGTGTAGCGCTCGACGTCATCCGCGAGGCCCTCGATCACCGGCGGGCTCAGCGCCATGGTGGGCGAGACGATCACGCCCTCGGCCTTGATGCGCGCGGAAATGCGCGCGCCCAGCGCGCCGAGCGCCTGTCTCTGGCCCTCGACCGCCGTGGCCGAGAACGTGGCGCCCATGCGGATTCGCTCGAGGATCAGGCGATAGACCAAATTGGGGCGCGCCTCGACCGTGTCCTTCCAGATCGCATAGGCCTCGGCCGCGTGAAACGGCCCGCCCTGGACCAGCACGCCATCGGCCTCATCGAGCTCGGGCGCTTCGCCGTCGGTAATCCTGGCGCCGGCCCTCGCGAGCTTTGAGAGCGCCGCCTCGACCACCTCGCCAATGCCGTCCTCGAGATCGCGCCAGAGCACACTCTTCGAAGGCTTCAGGAGACTGAGCTCGGCGAGCGAGGCGCCGCTCAAGTCCACCGGCTGCTTGCTGCCCGCGCCGAAGCGCCCGTCCATCAGCGAGAAGAGCGCCGCGGCGTCGGCCACGTCACGCGCCATCGGCCCCGCGGTGTCGAGCGAAGGGGCCAGCGCCAGCGCGCCGTCGAGCGGCAGGCGGCCATAGGTCGTCTTGAGGCCGACGAGCCCGTTCCAGGCCGAGGGCGAGCGCACCGAGCCCCCCGTGTCCGAGCCGATCGCGCCGGCCGCAAGCCCGCGCGCAACGGAGACGGCGGCGCCCGAGGAAGAGCCGCCGGGCACGCGCGGCGCCTTGGCGTCGAACGCGTTGGCGGGCGTGCCGAGTGTCGGGTTGAGGCCGAGGATCGAATAGGCGAACTCGGTCTGGTTGGTCTTGCCGAGGCACACCGTGCCGGCGCGCGTCAGGCGCTCGACCAGAAGCGCGTCGGACCTCGCGATGTTCTCCTTCAAGGTAAGCGAGCCGTGCGACGTCGCGTCGCCCGCGGTGTCGAACAGGTCCTTCCACGAGATCGGCACGCCATCGAGCGCGGAGAGGCGCATGCCCGTCTTGGCGCGCTGGCGCGCCGCCAACGCTTCGGCCCGGGCGCGCGCGGGCGTCGTGCGCAGATAAACCGTGTGGTCCCCGTCCACGGCCGCGATACGGGCGAGGAAGTGCTCGGTCAGCGCCACCGGGTCGAGCGCGCCCTTGCCGATCGCCCCGCCGAGTGAAAGTGCGGTCTCCTCATGCCATGCGCGGCTCATCGTCTCACCCGTTTCCGGTTGTTGGCCCGGTGCTCAAGGCCGGCGATACTAGGCCGATGAGAGAAGCAGCGCAAAGTGGCGCGGCGCGGCGCGCCGATGTGGTGATCGCGGGCGGTGGCCTGGTCGGCCTCTCGCTCGGCATCGCGCTTGCCAAAGCGGGTCTCGATGTCGTGGTCGCGGACACGGAGAAGCCCGAGACCCGCCGCGCCCAGGCCTTTGACGGCCGGGTCTCCTCGATCGCGCAAGGCTCGAAGCGCGTGCTCGAAGGCATCGGACTGTGGCCCGGCATGGCACCGGAGGCGGAGCCGATCCTCGAGATCCGCGTGTCGGACGGCGACGCGCCGCTGTTCCTGCACTATGACCACAAGCAGGTCGGCACCGAGCCGCTCGGCTACATCGTCGAGAACCGCGTCACGCGAAACGCCCAGCTCGACCTGATCGCGCGTCTGCCGACGCTCGAGCATCGCGCGCCCTGCAAGGTCACGGCACTGACGCCTGAGCCCGGCGGCGTGGTCGCAACGCTCTCGGATGGCGGCGCGGTGCGCGCCTCGCTCGCCGTGATCGCGGAGGGGCGCGAGTCACCGTTGCGCGAGGCGGCCGGCATTGGCGTCACGCGCTGGCGCTACGAGCAGTCCGGCATCGTCTGCACGGTCGCCCATGAGCGGCCGCATCGCGGCATCGCGCATGAGCGCTTTCTGCCGGCGGGCCCGTTCGCGATCCTGCCCATGACGGGCAATCGCTCGTCGATCGTGTGGACCGAGCGGGAAGTCCTCGTGCCCGGGCTGCTTGCGCTGCCGGAGGGGAGATTCCTCGTCGAGCTCAAGCGTCGCTTCGGCGATTTCCTGGGCGCGCTCGAGGTCGTGGGGTCGCGCCGGAGCTACCCGATCGCGCTGTGCCATGCGCGCCGCTATGTCGCCGAGCGCATCGCGCTGGTGGGCGATTCGGCCCATGGCATTCATCCGATCGCGGGGCAGGGCCTCAACCTCGGCATCCGCGACGTCGCGGCACTGGCCGAGATCATCGTCGATCACCGCCGCCTCGGGCTCGATGTCGGCGGGCGCGACGTGCTCGCGCGCTATGAGCGCTGGCGGCGCTTCGATTCGACCGTGATGATCGCCGTCACAGACAGCCTCAATCGGCTGTTCTCGAACGACCTCGCCCCCGTTCAGCTGGCGCGTGACCTCGGTCTGGCCGCGGTCAATCGCGTACCGCGCCTGAAGAGGCTGTTCATGCGCCACGCCATGGGCACGGTCGGTGATCTGCCGCGCCTAGCGCGGGGGGAGAAGCTGTAGCTCGACCGGTCAATTTAACCAAAATGATCATTTTGTCTATTTTATCATCTGAAGAGGTGAGCTATGCGCCATGTTTCCGCGACCGAGGCAAAGCAGCGCTTTTCCGCCCTGTTGGATGCCGCTCAGCGTGAGCCGGTGGTCAT
>VGET01000053.1 GCA_016869195.1 Alphaproteobacteria bacterium
GCTCCACGCCCTTCATCCCCCGCCCTCTGCGCAAGACGCAAAGGGATACCTGCTGCCGGATTTTTACTCCGGCGCAACCAAACAACCCGGCCGCTTCACTGAGGGATTTTCTCTCCGGCCCTTACACTATCTCGTGCTGATGCCCGTGCCGATCATCTCACGGGTGATCGGCGGCGCCGGCTGCACCTACGCCTATCTCGGCGAACAGCGCACGCTCGGCCGCCATCGTGTGGCGGTCGCGTCGGTCGATGTCTCGGCGGAAATCCTGCACGAGGCCCGGCGGCGCCTGAACGTGCACGAGCCGGTTCTCCACTATCAGCAACACTGGACAGAAGAGGAGGCAGCGTGATGACCAGCGTGACAACCATGGAAATGAAACCGCGCGAAACCGCACTCCAAATCGGCCAGGCGCTCACCTATCTCGTGCGCGAGGCCGAGGCCGCGGGCCTGCCGACCCTGGCAGTCCAAATCGAATCCGCTGAGGCGGCCGCCTACGAAACCGCCCGGCAAGAGGCTTACTTACGCGCCTAGACACGGCCGCACGGCCGATAGCAAGCGAGCAAGCCATGAACCCAGAACTCAGACGCGCAGTCCTGACCCTGATCGACGAGAATCAGGACGTGAAGCGCGCATTCCACAATCTCACGGAGCGCGGCCTGTCCGGCAAGTTTGCCGAGGCCGAAATAGGCCGCGCGCTCTTGCTGTGCCTACTCGAAGCCAATTGGGAAATGCCGAACCGCTTTGCCTCGATTCTGAGCGAGGTGGTCGAGAGCCAGCCGCCGATTTCGCGGCGACCGGCAATTCTGCACGAGGTGAGCGGCCCGGGTGACTGATGGCGGCGGCGCGTTCCTTTTCGATGACGAGAACGCGCCGCAACTTTCCTAGATCGCTTCGGCCCGGTGGCGCTCAACCAGGGCGGCAAGGCTCGGCAATTTCAGATCAGGCCTAACCGGAACCGCCGGCATCCTGGTCGCACCGCCTGTGCCGCCTTTGGCCGCACGGCGATCGACCCAGATCGAACTCAGGCCCAGCTGCTTCGCCGGCACATGATCGTGAAACAGGCTCTGCGCGACGTGCAGCACTTCGCTTTTCACGACATCCATGCCGGAGAGAATATCGAGCGCGCGATGGAAGTGCCCGAGCGCCGGCTTGTATGAGCCGACATCTTCGGCCGTCACGACGGCATCGAAAACCACCCTCAATTGCGCGTTGCTGCCCTGGAACGACGCCCGATCGACATTCGAAATAACGACCAGCTTGTAGTGTCGCTTGAGATAAGCGAGCGCCTCGGCGCTATCGGGGAACGCCGGCCACCGCCCGATCGCCGCGCCGAAGGCCATGGCCTCGGCCTCGCTCGCCGGTGCCCCGAGCGCCTCGCCAATCCGCCTCAGGCTCAGCGCAACCGTGTCACGATAGAGCATGCGGGGCTGCTCGACCTGAACCGCGGACTCAATCTCGCCAAAGAGCGCCAGCAGTGCTTCGTCATTAAGTGCCGCGCCGGTTCTCTTCTGCCACGGCGCGAAGGCCGCCAGGAGGCCGCGCTCCCAATCGATCAGCGTGCCGTAACAATCAAAGGTCAGGGCCTTGAAGGCGGTCAATTTCATGGTCGGACACTCATTCAATCGGCCTGATCGCACGTCTGCCAGCTCACGCTAACCGGACCGCCGACATTGGCAAGAACCGAACCGGGCGCTACAAGCTCTGCGACGTCGCTCTGCCAAAGGACTCCGACCCGTGATCCGCGCGTTCCGCCGCCTGTTGCCGCCATTCACCCTCGTGGTGGTGCTCATCGTCATCTGGTTCACCCAGAAGGAACGGCTGCTCGGCGCCGAGGCGGAGATGGGCATTGGCGCGGTCAAGGCCATCGCCTATGCCATTCAAGTGCTGCTCTGGCTCGCTGGCGCCTGGCTTGCGGCACGCCTGCTCGATCTCGTGCTGTGGGACGTGCTGCTGGTCAAGCGCTTCGGCAATCGCCAGGCGCCGAGCGTGCTGCGCGCCCTTCTCACCGTTCTCCTGTTCGCCGTCGCGATCGGCGCCATCGTTGGCGTGGTGTTCGACAAGTCGCTGACCGGGCTGTGGGCAACTTCGGGCGTCTTCGGCATCGTGCTCGGCTTCGCGCTGCGCGACATCATCGCGGACTTCTTTGCTGGTCTCGCGGTCAATCTCGATCGCTCCTACGAGATCGGCGATTGGGTCGAGGTGCACTATCGGCAATTGCGCGAGCCGATTTACGGCAAGGTGGTCGAGATCAACTGGCGTACGACACGCATTGAGCTCGACACCCGCAATGTCGTCGTTCTGCCCAACAACGCGATGGGCTCAGCGGTCATCATCAACTACTCATCGCCGCCCCATCCGGCGCGGCTCGAGGCGCTGGTGACGCTCGATCTCGCTGTACCAAGCGAGCGCGCGATGCGCGTGCTGAGCGCGGGCGCGACCTCGGCTACAGGCCGCCTCGGGCTGCTCGCCGAGCCGGCGCCGCATGTGATCATCGGGCGTATCACGCCGATCGGCATCGAGTACCTGATCCGCTTCTGGATCAACACCCATCAGATCACGCCGCCCCAGGCGCGCTCGATGATTCTGGTCGGTGTGCTCGACCATCTCGACCGCGCCGGGCTGACGCCTGCAATCCCAAAGCAGGACATGTTCGTGGCGCGCATGCCGACGCGGCAGCTGTCGCATGAAGCGGAGGAAGATCGCGTCGCGTTGCTCGCCAAGGTCGAGCTCTTCGCCCAGGCGCTGACCGGGGAGGAGCGCGCAACACTCGCACGTGACATGCGCCTCGTTCTGCTCAAGCCAGGCGAGGTCGTGATGCGCCAGGACGACGCCGGCCAATCCATGTTCGTGCTGGCCGAGGGGCTGCTCCATGTCGAGGCGCGCGATGCAAGCGGCCGCCAGGCCCGCATCAACCAGATCAGGCCGGGCCAGGTGGTGGGCGAAATGTCGCTGCTTACGGGCGAGCCGCGGAGCGCGACCGTCATCGCCGACACCAGCGCCGCCGCCTTCGAAATCACCAAGGGTGCCCTCGCCCCGATCCTGGGCGGGAGGCCGGAGATCGCCGAGGCGCTGAGCGCCGTCATCGCGGCGCGCCGGCTTGGACTGAGCGAGGCGCTCAGTGTCACCGCGCCCGAGACGATGCGGCAGGAAGCGAGCCACCTATCGCGCAACATTCTTGGCGCGATGCTGCGCTTCTTTGGGATCTGAAACCGCGCCTCAACCGCCCGTCGCCACAACATCAGTGAGCGTCGCTTACATTGCGCACCGGTTTGCCACAGAAATAGCACAGAACTGACGCAGATGACCAGCCGAACTCCTTGAATAGAGGAAGAATGGAGCGGCATTCAGCGTCAGTGAATACATGAGTGCCTGTCACTTCAGCGTCACGTTGTTTGTTCATCACTGCGCGCAATCGGATACCTGCGCTATGATCTCTCCAGAATTCAAAGAAACCTGGGGAGGACAATGATGGCTACGAAGTTCAAGCCCAACCCGACCTTTGTGGCGTTTCCGCCCGCGCGCGTGCCGGCCGATGGCGTGATCGTCGAGTTCCCTGACCACAATCCGCGCGAGGCCGCCAATCTGGCGCGCGATCTGAAGCGCATGATCGACAAGAGCCTGGTCGACGGTGATGGGGCGTCCTCGCGCATCGAGAAGGTCGACCCCAACGCGCAGGATGTCGGCACCGTGCTCGCGATCATTCTGGGCGCCAAGGCGACGGTCGCGCTCGCCGCCGGCATCGCCGCCTGGATGCGGCGCAAGAACCAGGGCCGGCTCCGGGTGGTCAGGCCGGATGGCACGGCGGTCGATGTGACCAACGCCGAGAGCGACGATATGGCGAAGATCGTCCAGGCCGCGCTCGCGCCGAAGCCCTGACCGGGCCTGCGACGCGCCACCAACGAGCCGTGCCATGACCGCGCCGACCGAAACGACCCGGATCATTGCGATCATGCTTGGCGCGAGCGCCTGGCCCAACATGCCGAGCCTCAAGGCGTCGAGCGCGTTCGTACGCTCGGCCGAGCAGATGCGCGACTATCTCAGATCAACGGACTGGCTCGGACTTCCCGAGCATCAGATTCTCGACCTGTTCGACGACACGCGCTCGAACAACGACACGGACATGGAGATTCGCCGCTTCCTTGACGACAAGCTTGGCGACGAGGCATCGCCCATCACCGACGTCATTCTCTACTACACCGGCCATGGCGACTTCACCGCGGGCGAGCAGCAGTTTCAGCTCATGCTGCGCTCGACCCGCGAGGAGCAGAAGGATTTCACCGGCTACCCGATGCGCCAGCTTGCGCAGACCATGAGCACGCTGGCGCGCGACGTGCGCAAATACGTGATCCTCGATTGCTGCTATGCCGCCGCCGCCTTCCAGGACTGGCAGATGCAGAGCAGCAACGCGGTGAACACCGCGATCAAGAAATCGGCCGAGCGGCAATTCGCCAAGCAGAGCGGCACGGCCCTTCTGTGCGCCTGCAATGAGGACCAATGGGCGCTCTACAAGGACGACGACCTCACGATGTTCAGCGGCGCGCTGATGCGCACGCTGAAACGGGGCAGCCCCGAGTTCGACCGGTTCATGACGATCGAGGAGGTGCACGAGCTCGTTGCCAATGACATTCGCGAGCAACACGCGAACGAGAGTGTCGAGCCCGTGCTGCACGTGCCCAAGGGTCGGCGCGAGGCGCTGGCCGAGATAGGGATCTTCCCCAACCCGGCGCAGTGGCTCTGCACGCCGGTCATGGCGGCTGGTGAGCCGACGACGGAATCGGCGCCTGAACCGACGATCTATGGTTTTGCCGCACAGGCCGACGCAGAATCGTCAACGCCCTCACGCTTCATGGGCGACTTCGCATTAAAGAGAACCGACGCAAAGCCCGCGAGGACACCAAAGCCAGAGGATGTGGCTCAGGCTCCTCTGGCGATCGAGCGCGTGCTCCGTCTGCGCGATCAGGATCGCGGCCGCGCGGTCATCACGGCGATCATCGCCGCCGTCTTCACGGTGACCATGATCCTGATCTCGGCGTTCGTGTCGATGGAGCCGTTTGGCGGCGTCTGGATCATCTTTGTGGTGATTCTGGCGACGCCCTTTGCGCTTCATGTGCGAGGCTGGCGTCGCGCGGGCCGCTATGAGGCGAATCTCGCGCAGGGAGAAGCGGCGAGCGCCTATCTCGCGCTCCATCGCGACGTGCAGGAGCTGATGCTGAGAAAACGCGTCCGCCTGTTCGGGCGCTACTTCATCTCGGGCGGCGGGTTCTGGACCTCGATGGTCTTTACCGGGATCACGGCCATCGAGGCGCTGCTCACCGTGATCGAAGGGCTAACCTGAGCTCAGACGCCAGCCAGCGTCCTGATCGCCTCGAGGCCGACCGGCTTGCCGCCGAATTCCTGCATCGCATCCAGGAACGCACCCCAGAGATAGACCGACGACGCTAGGTCGAATACGACATCGAAGGCGAGCGTACCGCCGATATCGCTGCGGCAGATGATCGCGTTCATGCGCGCGAGCGAGGTTTGTGCGATGGAATGATTGACGAACGTGTGCGGACGCAGGTCGACGCCGCACACCTTGGCGAACATCGAGGCCGCGTGCTCGCCAGTGATAACGACCCAGGCGCTCGAATCGGTGCGCGGCACGCGGAAGCAGCCATTGGCGCTCGCGATCGACCAGGCACCGTCGAGCCTGTCCGGCAAGGTCGTGCTCTGGGCGAGATCGCTCAACACCACGAACTCACCGCGCGAAAGCCGCGCGATGCGTGCTCCATCGTCCTGCCCATAGACGCGGTTCGGCGCGTCTTCGATGCGGCAGCCTTGCGCCGCCAGCCACTCAGCGGTCGCCCAACCCTTGTAACCGGTGCGCCGCAAAGGCGAGAGATCGCAGATCGCCATGGCGCGCGCGCGCGCCAGCTCGGCCAAGGAATCCGAGCCAAAGCGCATAGCGCAGGCCTGGCCGTTGATTTCGGCGAACGAGGCGCCGGCGGCCATCAGCTCGCGATAGAGGAAGCTCCGCGCGCGGCGGTCAATCGGGTTCAGCGACATGATCAAAGCTCCTGCCGCTTCGAATCGGGGTCATAGAAGGGCAGCTTCACGACTACCGCGCTCACCAACTTGCCGCCATCAACCTTGATCTCGAAGGTCTTGCCGGGCTCCGACTGATCGAGCGCGACATAGGCGAGGCCGATGATCTTGCCGACCGCAGGTGAATCCGTGATCGAGGTTACGCGTCCGGTGATCTCCCGGCCACGCACCACGAGGTGGCACTCCTTCGGCATTGGCTGGGTGCGATCGGTGATCTCGAAGCCGACGAGCTTTCGCGTCAGGGGCTGCTTGCTCTGGATCTCAATCGAGCGCATGCCGACGAAGAACGGCTTGGTCTTGGCGATCGCCCAAGCCATGTCGGCCTCAAGCGGGTTGGTCAGGCCGTCGGTATCCTGGCTCACGATGATGTGGCCCTTCTCGAGCCGCAGCACGCGCTGGGCTTCCACACCGAACGGGCGGATGCCGGACTCCTTGCCCGCCTCCATCAGCGCGTCCCACAGCGCCTCGCCCTCACTCGCCGGCACGTGCACCTCATAGCCGAGCTCGCCGACGAAGCCGACGCGCAGCAGCAGCGACCTGATACCCGCAACCGTCGCCTCGCGAACCCCCATGTACGGGAATGCTTCTTTCGAGAGGTCGGCGTCAGTACAAATTTTCTGGAGCACCGCGCGTGCGTTCGGGCCTGCGACGTTGACACCGGCATAAGCGGCGGTGACGTTGGTGATGTCGACCTTGAGCCGCCACTGCGCGTTGTACCAGAGCATCTGGCGATAGACCGCGTCGACACCCGAGGTTGTTGCCGTCACATAGAACCAGTCGTCGTGGAAACGGCAGGCAACGCCATCATCGGTAATGACACCAGCCTGATCCGTCATCAGCACATAGCGCGAGCGGCCGACCGGCTGCTTGGTGTAGGCGAAGGTATACATGCGGTTCAGGAACTCGGCCGCGTCCGGCCCGCGCACATCGAGCCCGCCCAGTGTCGAGACATCGATCATACCGACGTTTTCGCGCACGTTCTTGGCCTCGGCGCGGATCAGCTCCGCACGGCGCGCGTGATCGCCATAGAACTCTGGCCGCATCCACAGCCCCGCCGACATCATCTTCGCGCCCGCCTCGAGATGGCGGAAATGCATCGCGGTGTAACGCACCGGCTCGAAGCTGCGCCCGGCGAGATGGCCCATCTTCACCTGCATCACGGGCGGGCGCGAGGTGGTGGTGCCGGTCGCATCGATGCTCTGCTTCAAGGTGCGTGCGGCCAGCCTGACCGCCGGCATGGACGAGTTGCGGCCCTGCGAGGGGCCCATGCCGTTGGTCGTGAAGCGCTTGAGCAACTCGATGTGCTCATAGCCCTCGAGCATTGCGTGCTCGAGGTCCTTCACCTGCACGTCTTCGTCGAGATCGACGAAGTCCTTGCCCCTTGGATGCGAGAAGATCGGGAACGGATAGGTGATGCCGGCAGCGCCCTTGTCCGCCCTGACGGTCGGCACGGCCGCGCTGGCGGGTTGGCTGTTCCGCGTTGCCTCGAACCCGGCGCGCCGCCCGTCTTCCAGCGTGGCATCGAGCGCATAGGCACCATTTAATGAACCGGCCGCGATCACATGATCGGGCAGGCTGCAAATCGCGAGCATACTGGAGGCCGCGTCATAGGCAAACGTGCCGCCCGACTGCGAGATCAGCGGCGCCATCGGCGCATAGCCGGTCGAGACCGCGACCAGATCGCAGGCGAAGCTGTCGCCCTTGGCCGCGGCCTGGCCTTCACTTGTGACCTTGGCGAGCCTGACCGCACGCACGCCTCGACCCTCGGACCCTGATTCCACCTCGTAGATCGTCGAGCCCGCTACCACCGGTACGCGCTTCTTCAGCACCGCATCGGCCAGCGGCGCAGAGGGCGGATCACTGCGGAGGTCCGTCACACATGCGACCTCGATACCGGCGTCCAACAGATCGAGCGCCACACCGTAGGCGTCATCATTGGCGGCGGCGACCACCGCGCGCGAGCCCGGCTTCACGCCATAGAGGCGAATCAGGCGCTGCACCGCCGAGCCCAGCATCACGCCCGGCACGTCGTTGTTGCGGAAGATAAGCGGCTGCTCATAGGAGCCGACCGCGATCACGGTCTCGCCCGCGCGCAGCTTGTAGAGCCGATTGCCGCGCACCAGCGGATACCAATTGTCGGAATAGGCGCCGTTGCAGATCGTCTCCGTCATGACTCGGATATTGCTCCGCGCCTCGACCGCCGCAACCAGCCGCGCGCGCTCAATCTTCGCGCGCTCACCCGCCGCATCGAAGCGCGCATAATTGAGCGAGCCGCCGAGCATGCGGTTCTCGTCGACGAGGATCACCTCGCCGCCGGCATCGGAGGCGGCGAGCGCCGACTCGAGCCCGGCCGGGCCGCCGCCCACCACCATCACGTCGCAGAACAGGTATTCCTTATCGAAATAGCCGTGATGGCTGTGCAGGTCGACGACCCCGAGGCCGGCGACGCGGCGAATCAGCTTCTCCCAATAGGGCCACATCCAGCGCGGCTTGTAGAACGCCTTGTAGTAGAAGCCGACCGGCAGGAAGCGATCAACCTTGCCTAACAGGGCGAAGCGGTCGTGCTCGAGTGAGCCCCAATAGTTGATCCCCGTCACCTTGAGGCCTGATGTGATCGGCACGCGATCGGCCTGGCGATTGGGCTCAGACCCGATCTGCACCAGCGTGTTGCCGTCGTGGCCCGCCATGGTGAGCGGCCCGCGCGGCCGATGGTATTTGAAAGAGCGCGACAGCATGGTGACGCCGTTCGCCAAGAGTGCGCTCGCGATCGTGTCGCCCTTGAAGCCCTGGACGTTGCGCCCCTCGAAGCTGAAGGAGACCGGCTTCGAGCGATCGATCAACGCGCCGAACGGCTCAGGCAGACGGCTCGTCATGCGCCCTGCCCATTCGGTGCGTCGCCCTTGGGTGCGGCTGGGCGCGTGAACTCGACGCGCTCGCGGAACAGCTCGCTCGCATCATAGGTGCGGATGAACTCGTCCCTCACCGTGTCACGCTCGGCGATGAACCAATAGGCGGTTGGCACGTGGCACCACCACTCACGCACGACGCCGGCGACGTTGTTCTCGAGGAACACGAAAGAGGCCCACTCGGCATCGCTCGAGCGGTGTGGATCAGGCATGGCCACGACCTCGCCGCCATGCACAAACTCCTGCGCATTGCGCGGGCCGTTCAACGGGCAATGGATGATCTTCATGGCTCGTCTCAGTGGCCGACCGAGGCCGCGCCCTTCTCGCCCACGAGGTGGTATTCCTCGAAGCGCGAGAGGCGGAAGGGTTGGAGAAGCTCGGGCACACGCGCGGTGGCGATTGTCTCGGCCATGCGCTTGCCGCACACCGGCGTCGCCTTGAAGCCCCAGGTGCCCCAGCCGGAATCGATGTAGTAGTTCTTCACCGGCGTCTCGCCCATCACCGGCGAGAAATCCGGCGTCATATCGGTCATGCCGGCCCATTGGCGCAAGACCGGCACATCGGCCAGGAACGGGAACAGCTCGAGGATGTGCGCCATCAGCCCTTCCATGAAGTCGAGGGTCGAGCGTGTCTGATAGCGTGGGTAAGGATCGGTCGAGCCGCCCATCACGAGCTCGCCGCGCGAGCCCTGAGAAATGTATATGTGTAGCGAGCCCGAGACGATGATCGGGTCAAGGAAGGGCTTCAGCGGCATCGAGACGCAGGCCTGCAGAGGTACTGTCCTGATCGGCAGCTTGAATCCAGCCTTCGCCGCCATCACGCCCGAGAGGCCGGCGACTGCCTGCATTGCCTTGCCGCAGCCGACGTGGCCCCTGTTCGTGACAACGCCAGTGATGCGCCCGCCCTCGATCTCGAGCCCGGTCACTTCGGTTCCCTGGTGAATTTCTACGCCCAGCTCGGCGGCGCGGCCGGCATAGCCCCACGCGACCGCGTCATGTCGCGCGATCGAGCCCGGCGGATGATAAAGCGCGCCAAGTACGGGGTGGCGCACGTCCTCCGAGAGGTTCATGCACGGCACGAGCTTTCTGAGGTCCTCGCGATCGACCACCTCGGAGTTGACACCGAGATGCTTGTTGACCTCGGCGCGCCAGCGGGACGTGCGCATCGCGGCGTCAGTGTGCGCGAGCGTGAAGTGGCCGCGCTCAGTATAGAGGATGTTGAAATCAAGGTCTTCCGAAAGGCCCTGAAACAGCCGGACCGATTCGTCGTAGAACGCGACCCCCTCGGGCGTCAGATAGTTCGAGCGGATGATTGCGGTGTTGCGTCCCGTATTGCCACCGCCGATATACCCCTTCTCGAGCACGGCTACGTTTTTGACGCCGTGGTTTTTCGCCAGATAATAGGCGCAGGCAAGGCCGTGGCCTCCGCCGCCGATGATGACGACGTCATAGGACGATTTCAACTCTGGCTGGCGACTAAGGAATCGCTTGCCCGGATAGCTCGGCGACAGGCCGTATTTAATCAGTCCGAAAGCCATGGTCTATTTGCGCCCTTTTCCCACCCCTGCCTTATCCCCCCACCCCCTCACCGCGGTCGGAAAAACTGGGGAGAGCGCCGCTAATCCCACCCCGACACCCCCGACGACAGGAGTGGGCCTAGTTAAGACATCGTAAGATAAAATCATCACGTCGCGCTTCAGCAATCGAGCGTGCGGTCGCGCTCCCACTGCGTCATATGCGCGCAGTATTCGTTCCATTCGCGCATTTTGAGCTTTACATAGGAGTCGATGGTCGCATCGCCAAAGGCCTCGCGCAGCGCCTCGCTCTTGTCGGTCAGGCGAATCGCATCCAGCAGGTTGAGCGGCAGCTTGCGCGCTTTCTTGACCTTGTGGCCGTCCTGATACATGTCGATGTCGAGTCGTTCGCCGGGATCACGCTTGCTTTTCAGTCCATCGAGGCCGGCCGCGATGATGCCTGCCTGGATCAAATAGGGGTTGGCAGCGCCATCCATCAAGCGCAGCTCGAACCGCCCCGGATCCGGAATGCGGATCATATGGGTGCGGTTGTTGCCACCATAGGTGATCGTATTGGGCGACCAGGTCGCGCCCGAGATCGTACGCGGCGCGTTGATACGCTTGTAGCTGTTGATGGTTGGGTTCCACATCGAGCAGAGTGACGCGGCGCTGTGCAGGATGCCGCCGAGGAAGTGATAGGCAAGACCCGACAATCCCAATTCACCCTTCGGATCGTGAAACAGATTCTTCGAGCCGTCCTTGTTCCAGACCGAGACGTGGGCGTGGCAGCCGCTGCCGGTGAGGTTCATAAATGGCTTTGGCATGAAGGTGGCGCGCAGGCCGTGCTTCTCGGCGACCGCCTTCGTCATGTATTTGAAGAAGACGTGCCGGTCGGCCGTGAGCATGGACTCAGCATACTTCCAGTTCATCTCGAACTGGCCATTCGCGTCCTCATGGTCGTTCTGATAGGGCTCCCAGCCGAAGGAGAGCATGGCGTCGCAGATCTCGGCGACCACGTCATAGCGGCGCATTAGCGCGCCCTGGTCGTAGCAGGGCTTGGACGCGGTATCGAGCGAATCCGCAATGCCCGTGCCGTCCGGATTGATCAGGAAGTATTCGGCCTCGACGCCGGTCTTTACCTGATAGCCGAGCTTGGCGGCTTTCTCGATCTGGCGCTTCAGCATCCAACGCGGCGCCTGCTCGAGCGGCCGCCCGCCCATATACGGGTCGCCGGCGAGCCAGGCGACATCGGGCTGCCAAGGCAGGATCGTCAAGGTATCGGCATCGGGGATCACCAGCATGTCGGGATCGGCCGGGGTTGAATCGAAATAGGCCGCAAAGGCGGCAAAGCCCGCACCATCCTTCTGCATGCCGCCGATCGCGGCGGCCGGCGCAATCTTCGCGCGCAAGACCCCGAACAGGTCGACGAAGCTGACCAGGAAATATTTGATCTTTTTGTCGCGCGCGACTTTCGCGAGATCCGTCGTCATGAAGCCGTCTCCCCGGGGAGGTCCTGTGGCAGGTTCGAATGTGGATGATGAGGTCTTGGGCGGCGCCGTTGGTTGATCAGACTGCCTCTACGGCGCGCCCGCCGCCTCGCCGCGCGCGCTTCTGCCGCACGCCACAAGACTCCGCGCCAGCACCGTGAGCCGCTGACGGACGCAATTTAGGCCAGCGTCCGGCGACTTTCAACGGGGGCGAAAATTTTTCCTTTGGGGAAATACAACAGAATGGTTCAATTGCGGCGCGGGGTGGTTTCCTTTCGGTGACAGCGCCCCAATTTACCTGTCCTGAGTGCTGGCATTGGGGGGACCATGGCCAAGAGCGCCCTTGTGCGCGAACTCGAGCGGCGCATGCAAGCGGCCGGATTGAACCAGAAGTCGCTTGCGCTCAAGGCCGGGCTGAACGAGACGGCGGTGCGCGACATTCGCATCGGCCGATCCAGGAATCCGCGGACCGACACGTTGAAGCGCCTGGCCACGGCGCTCGGCGTTTCGGTCGGCGTGCTATCCGGACACACGCCCGTTGCCGCCGCGCGGGCTCGACCGCCGGTGCGCGGCAAATCGCCGCGTACCCTGGCGCCCGCTTTGAAGCTCAGACCCGAAAGGTCGAGCGAGTTCGTCTATGTGCCGGTCTATGGAGTCTCGGCAGGCGCGGGCCACGGCATGGACTTCGAACCGGCAGGTGAAACCAGCCGACTCCCCTTCCGCCGCGAATGGCTGCGTCAGGTCACCACCGCGCCGGTCGACCAGCTTGCGCTCATCACGGTGCACGGTGACAGCATGGCGCCGACCTTGATCGACGGCGACACGGTGCTGGTCGACCGCAGCCAGCGCGCGGTGCGCCGTGACGGCATATTCGTGATCCGCCACGATGGGCTGCTGTTGGTCAAGCGGCTGCAGATCGATCCCGGCCGCGGCAAGGTGATCGTCTCGTGCGACAACCGGGACTACCCGCCGCTGGCGCCGGTCGATTCGAAGCACATCGACGTCGCTGGCCGGGTGATCTGGGTCGGCCGGAGACTCTGAGTGCCACGTCACCACGAGAACTTGCTGCCGTCGTAATTGTAGAACTGGCCGGTCTCGTTCTTGCCGTAGAGCTCGATCACCTGGCGGATGCCGCGAATACTCTCCGGCGCCTTCACCGGCGCGCTGGAGCCGCCCATGTCGGTCGCGACCCAGCCGGGGTGCAGCGCGAGCGTGCGCACGCCGCGCGCCTTGAGGTCGATCGAGAGCGCCTTGACCACGAGATTGAGCGCCGCCTTGCTCGAGCGATATTGGTAGTAGCCGCCATCGTTCAGGCTCGTGATGCTCGCCATGTAAGTGGACATGAAGGCCATGAGCTTGCGCTCGCTGGCCGCGACATGATCGACGAAGGCCTCGGCTACCCGAACCGGCGCCAGGGTGTTGACCCTGAGCACCTCCTCCCAGGCGGCATAGTCGATCGAGCCGAAGGACAGGGGTGCCGGCTTGTCGATGGCGCCGCCCAGCACGCCCGCATTGTTGAACAGGACGTCGATTGCCTGACCCTTGAGCTCGGCCGCAACCGCCTTGACCTGGCCGGCATCCGTCACCTCCATGCGGTGCAGGCTGGTCCGCCCACCCGAGGCCGCCCCGAGTCGCGCGAGCTCGGGGGCCGATTTGGGGTCGCGGCAGCACGCCATGATGCGCCAGCCGGCTTCGCCATATTGTCTGGCCATTTCGAGTCCGAGGCCCCGGTTCGCGCCGGTGATGAGAATGCTGGGCATAAGCGTGTCGCTCCGTGGCTGTGCCGTTCAAAGGGTCGCGGGGCCGCGAGAATAGCGGCCGTGCGGCGGCTCGGATAGGGCAACGGATTTTTCGCTGGTTTGACGCAGATCAGGGGTCGATCCCTTATGATCGCGTAAATTTCACAATGTTTTGCGGGAATCGGCGCATGCTGCTTGGGACTGCGGCGATTTCCGCGTTGAGGGGGCGGACGGTTGCTGATTTAATCAATTCGTTAGCATCGAGCCGCTATCACAGGCAGTTGCCGCTTGGTGCGGGCATCGGGACGGAGCGCGGCGCGGATGACCACACGTCCGATCAATCACGACTTTCTGGATTATGACGCCTTCTTTGCCCGCAAGATCCAGGATCTGCGCGACGAGGGGCGCTATCGCGTGTTCGCCGACCTGGCAAGGCGTGCCGGCGAGTACCCGAAGGCGCGCCGGTTCGACCCCAATGGCGAGCCGCTGCCCGACGTCACGGTCTGGTGCTCCAACGACTATCTCGGCATGGGCCAGCACCCGACGGTGCTGAGCGCGATGACCAGGGCGGTGCAGGAGTTCGGCGCCGGCGCCGGCGGCACCCGCAACATCTCGGGCACCTCGCACCCGCTCGTCCTGCTCGAGAACGAGTTGGCCGACCTTCATGGCAAGGAGGCTGCGCTCGTCTTCACCTCGGGTTACATCTCGAACGAGGCGACGCTCTCGACGCTCGCGATGGTGCTGCCCAACTGCCACGTCTTTTCGGATGCCTACAACCACGCCTCGATGATCCAGGGCATCCGACACAGCAACGCCAGGAAATCGATCTTCAAGCACAACGACCCGAGCGACCTCGAGCGGCTCTTGCGCGAGGCCGACCCGGCGGTGCCGAAGCTCGTCGCCTTCGAATCGGTCTATTCGATGGATGGCGACATCGCGCCGATCGCCGAGCTTTGCGATGTGGCCGACCTCTACGGCGCCATGACCTATCTCGACGAAGTTCACGCGGTCGGGCTTTACGGCCCGCGCGGCGGCGGCGTCGCCGAGCGCGAAGGACTGATGCACCGGCTCACCGTGATCGAAGGCACGCTCGCCAAGGCGTTCGGCGTGATGGGCGGCTATATCACCGGCTCGAAGGCGCTCGTGGACGTAATCCGCTCCTACGCGCCGGGTTTCATCTTCACCACCGCGCTGCCGCCCGCAATCGCGGCCGGCGCGCTCGCCAGCGTCAAGCACCTGAAGGACAGCGAGGCCGAGCGCGCGCGCATGCACGACCGTGTCACGCGCACCAAGGCGCTGCTCGCCAAGGCCGGCATCCCTGTCATGCCGAGCGTGAGCCACATCGTGCCGGTTCTCGTCGGCGATGCGGTGTTGTGCAAGCAGGCGAGCGACCTGCTGCTCGACGCGTTCGGCATCTACATCCAGCCGATCAATTACCCGACCGTGCCGCGCGGCACAGAGCGACTGCGCGTGACACCCTCACCGCTCCACGACGACGCCATGATCGAACAGCTGGTCGGCGCGTTGGTCGAGGTCTGGCACCGGCTCGAGCTCAAGTTCGTCGACGCCTAGGGCCCTCGGCGCTTTACCCCAAGTTTCTGCGCAACAACCGGGTTGCCCCGCAGCCCCCGGTCGGCATTCTTATCTGGGATCGAATGCAGGCGCGTGGGGCATGCCATGACCAACCGCGAGAACGAGATTGCCGCGTTGTTCCATCGCGCGGCCGAGGCGGCAGCCCGGTTCCGCGCCGACATCGGCACGCGCGCACAACGGCCCGAGATCGACTACGCCGAA
>VGET01000054.1 GCA_016869195.1 Alphaproteobacteria bacterium
CTGGATTGCTCGCGCGCCTGATGCCCCTGGGCGAGGTCAAAGCGCGCGCCATGTTCGGCGGCCATGGCATCTATCTCGACGGCCAGATCTTCGGCATCGCGGCCGGCGAGCGAATCTTTTTCAAGATCGACGACACCACCCGCCCCCGCTATGAGGCGAAGGGCATGGCAGTGTTCCGGCCCTATGATGACCACGTGACCCTCGCCTCCTATTTCGAGGTGCCGCCCGACGTGTTCGAGGATGCCGACGTAGTGCGCGCGTGGGCCGCCGAGGCTCACAAGGTTGCGCTGAAGGCGGCACGCTCGCGGGCCGCGCGTGGCCGGTCGGCCAAGAAACGCTGATGCCGCTCGATCCGACCCTCTTTGTCGGCTATCTCGTGGTGGCCGCGATCATCGTGGTGTCGCCCGGCCCCGACACCATGCTGATCCTGCGTTACACGCTGGCAGGCGGGCGGCGCGTCGGCTTTGCGACGCTCTCGGGCGTTCAGCTCGGCATTCTGGGCCACATCACGGCCGCCGTGCTCGGCCTCTCGGTGCTCATCCTCTCAGTGCCGATCGCGTTCAAGGCGGTCGCGATCGCGGGCGCGGCCTATCTCGCCTTCATCGGCGTGCAGGCCCTCCGCGCCGGCACCCTCCGCATCTCGCCCGAGGCCCAGGCGCAGGCACTTGAAGTGGGCCGCGCACGCGCGGTACGCGACGCAATCATCACGAATCTCTTTAACCCCAAGGTGATCATGCTGTTCGTCGCGCTGATGCCGAACTTCGTGGCACCCCAGCGCGCCTCGGTGCCGTTGCAGCTCGTGTTGCTCGGCGTGACACTGATCGTGATCAATGTCGCGTGGCAGACCGGCCTCGTGCTTGCAGCAGCGCGGCTGCGCCAGTGGCTCACCAGGCTTTCGGTGCAGCGGGTGATCGCGATCATTTCAGGGATCGTGTTCATCGGCTTCGCGGTGATGCTGCTCATCGAGCATGTCGTGCAGTCGCACGACACCGTTGTCGTGTCGCCTTGAACACTGATCCGATGCTCGACCTTGTCATCGAGGGGCTCGGCGCCGGTGGCGATGGCGTCGCTGGCAAGGGGCCGGAGCGCGTGTTCGTGCCCCAGGCGCTGCCGGGCGAGCGCGTGCGCGCGGTGATCGAGAGCGCAAGTGCCGAAGGCCGGCGCGCTCGCCTGATCGAGGTGCTTGAGGCTTCGCCGCAGCGCCAGGAGCCCAAATGCTCTCATTTCGGCGCCTGCGGCGGCTGCGCGCTGCAGCATTTGGCGGATGACAGCTATGTCGGCTTCAAGCTCGCGCGCCTCATGGGCGCGCTCGGTCAACGCGGCTTCAAGGATGTGCCCTTGGCGGCACCCCGGCGGGTTCCCCGAGCGTCACGCCGGCGCGTGCGCCTCGCCGCGACGAGAGGCGCCGGCACGGTAACGATCGGCTTTCGTGCGGCGCGCGGCCACGCCGTCATCGACATCGAGCGCTGCCCGATCGTGGTGCCCGCGATCGAGCAGATCATCGCGCCCTTGCGCGGGGCGCTACCGAGCGTCCTGGAGCCCCGGACCGAGATCGAGATCGCGATCACCGCGACCGCGACCGGGCTTGACGTCGTGTTCATCGGCATCACCGCCCCATCGGCCGAATTCCGGGTCGCGCTCGCCGCGCTGGCGCGCTCGATCGGGCTCGCCCGCCTGTCGATCGCGGCCGAGGACCACGCCGCGCCCGAGATCATCGCGGTCAACAGCTCGCCGACGGTTCGCCTGGGCGGCATCGACGTCGCGCTGCCACCTGATGCCTTCATCCAACCGACGGCAGAGGGAGAGGCCGCGATTGTGGAAGAGGTACTCAGCGCCTCCAAACGCGTGAAGCGCGCTGCCGACCTCTTCTCCGGTCTCGGCACCATTGCGCTGCCGCTCGCCGGTCGGGGCATCGCGGTCGAAGCCTATGATTCTTCGACGCCGGCGATCGCGGCGCTCGACGACGTGGCGCGCCACGCCGAGCAGGGCGGTCGCCTGAAAGCCACGCGGCAGGATTTGATGCGAGCGCCGCTCCCGCCGACCCAGCTCAAGGCGTTCGACCTCGTGGTCTTCGATCCGCCCCGCCTTGGCGCCGAGGCCCAGGCGACGCAGCTTGCGCGCTCACGCGTGCCGGCGGTGGTCGCGGTGTCGTGCAACCCCGCCACCTTCGCGCGCGATGCCCGGATCCTGGTCGACGGCGGCTATCGACTCGAACGCGTGACGCCGCTCGATCAGTTTCTCTGGACGCCCCATCTCGAGCTGATCGCGAGCTTCCGACGCTGAATCTCAGCGCGCGCGCCATCTACCAACATAGCTACATCAATCGGGGAGCCCAGCCCCTGAAATCGACGCTCGGTTGAAGAATCCCCGTACAGCACACGTCGATAGATCTAGTCCAAACCGCGGCCACGGTAGCCATGCACCGAAAGCACGGGCTGGCGTCTCAAATAGGCAAATAAACCGCTCCGTTTGACACGAATTGCACGCGGAACGCGCAAAGCGAGGTGGGGGTTTCAAGCTCGACGCCGAAATTTTTGCCGTGATCCAGTTGCACTGCCTCGAGTTCTTTGACATTTAGAGGGAGCACTCGTGAACGAATGATCCGTTTCGGCGTGATCGGCGTAGCGTTTCCGGCGGGATAGCGCCTCTTGAAGCGTCAAAGCCATCGTCTTCATCGGTCTTTAGTACTATATCTTTCGCCTTGATCTCGCGCAAAGCCTCGCGCGACGCGTTGCGGTTTGTTGCGCCGGCATTGACGCCTGTGGGGACCGGAAAAGGAAGAAGCGGATGGGTCAAATCGCCAAGCACTCGGTCATGATCGATGGGCATAAGACGTCCGTCTCCCTGGAGCCCGAGTTCTGGCAGGCCCTGACCGAGATCGCCGCGATCGAGGAGCGTTCGCTGAATGCACTCATTGGCGGCGTTGATCGCGGCCGCACCGGCAATCTTTCGAGCGCGCTCCGCCTTTACGCGCTGGCGCATTTTCGTCACCAGGCGAAGGAACCCGCCGTGACTACTGCGGCGACACCAAATCCGGCACCACCCGCTTGAGCAGATCGAGCACGGCATCGGGCTCAGCGCTCGGCTCTGAAGGCTCCGGCTCGGGCCACTCCTCCTCGTAGTCGGGCAATGGCGCGGGGCGATCGTCGCCGACCGTCGTATCATCTGCCGCCGCATCGGGATCGCCGAACACATTGCGCAACACCTGATCGGCGACCGAGCCTGGCTCCGCCTTCGCACCCTTCCGCAATTTGAGCTTGAGGCCTTCATTGTCGAGCGCCTGGGCGGCCAGACGCTTGCCAACGACCGCCATGAGTTGATCGATTTGATATTGCCGCGCGGGCTTGTCGATCGGTCCGACCAGACGCACGCCAACAGGTGCGGACGCGCTATCGCCCAGGTCGCAGGTGGCCGTGCCGTCGACATGCCAGCGCGGCAGATTGGCGGCACCGATGATCAGGCAGGTGCCCGAATCCGAGACCGCTCTTAGGTTATCGGTGCGCGCCACGCCGCCCGCGAACTGGACCGTGCCATCGAGCGTGTGGATCGGCGTCGAGCCCTGCGAGAGATTGACCTGGGCGAGGCCGGAGAGATCAGTCAGCGAGCTTATGCCGTCAAGGCTCGTGAGAGTCGAGCGGATCGCGCCGAGGTCGATGCCCTCGAGCGTGCCATCCCGGCCGTGCACTTCGATCGGCCCGTCGAGCGAGCTAACGATCGCGTGCTCGCTGCCGCCTTCGGCATCGAGCTGGCCGCTCAAGGTTACGCGCCCGGTCGCGGCGTTGGCCTCGCCGACCGCGCGCAACAGCTGATCGATGTCGGCGTCCGTGAGAGTGAACTCGACCGCGAAGACCGGCCGCGCCAGGGCAATCACCTTGGCCTGACCGGCCAGCGCGCCATCGAACAGGCGCGCATCGAAGCGCGTCAGGTCGAGCGTGCCGTCCTTGAGGCTGGCGGTGACCGTGGCGCTCTCGGCCAGCCACTTGCCGAGCGAGAGCCGGGCGGCCTCAAGACTGAGATCGCCATCGAAGTCGCCGAGGACCGAGAGATCGAATGGCTCGCGCGACCAGCGTGCCGGCGCCGTCTTGCGCTTCGAGGCAGAGCGCTCGGCCCGTCGGACGGTCCGCTCCTCGAGCGCATCCTGCGGCCGGCCGGCCGCAGGCGTGATCGATTCCGGACGTTCGACCTCGACCGAAGGCGCAACCAGGTGATCGCTCTTGAGCGTGGCGCGCACATAGGGTCGCGGACCCCCGAGGTTGAGCGCAATCTGGCCTGCGACCTCGGTCGGGCCAAGGCTGAGGCGGCTGGCATCGAGCGTGAGGGCGCGGTCGTCGCCTTGCAAATGCCCGGTGAGCGCGAGCGGCGCCGGTACGTCGGTTGGCGCGCTGGGCCTCGCGCCCAGGAGCGCGCGCACGGTTTCATCGGTCGCGTTGTCGAGCGTGACATCGAGCGCGACCCGCGGCGTCTCGCCGAGCTCGGTGACGTCGCCGCGCAGCGCAAGCGTGCCGCCTTCGCTCACCAAGGTGCCGTCGATCGCGAGCGCAGCGTACCCGCCCTTGAGCGTCACGGTCGCGCTCGTCCGGCCGAGGCTGGCGAGGCGGAGTCCGGGCTCGAGGCCGAGCGCACGGCCGAGCGCGCCAAGCGAGGCGGCATTCAGATTGAGCTTGGCGTCGAACTTTGGCGCATCGCTATCGAGCGCCTTTCCGGTCAAGCTGGCCTTGACGGCCATGCCGGCCAAATCGGCGACGTTGAGCTCACCGATGGTGAGCACGCCATCGCGCCAGAGCGGGTTGCCCTCGACCTCGGTCAGCGCCAGATCGCGATAGTCCAGCCGCGCAATGTGGACCGAGCCGGCAACATCATAGTCATCGAGCCAAGTCGAGCGCGGCTGTGCTGGCACGCTGTCGTTCGGGGTCTCCGCCAGCGGCACCGCTTGATCGGTCGCGCCCTCACCGGCCGTCGCCGCAGCGGTGACACGCGGCTTGGTCTTGGCGAGGTAGGCATCGAGCGTCAGGCGATCCAGGCTCAGATTGGCCGTGATCTGGGCCTTCGCACCGGGGCGCGATGCCTTCGCCTGCTCGATGGAAACCGATCCGGTCAACGTCGAGGTATCGAGCTTGGCGTCGAGGCGGGGCACGAGCACCGAGCGATCGTCCGCCTTGACCTTGGCCTTCATCGAGAAGCGGCGCAGACGGTCCGCTGACACGGCGGCAAGGTCGACACCGAGCCACGCGGCGAGCGTGCGCAGATCGTCCGCGCGCAGATCGAGCGTCCCTTCGAACATCGGCGATTTCTTGCTGGCCTTGATTTGGCCCACCAGCGAGGCGTCGCCACCGCCCGGCAATTCGGCGCTCGCCTGCTGGATTGTAACGGTCCCCTTGTCGAGCGAAAGGATCGATTGCACCGAGCGAATGACTGCGTCGCGATAGCGCACCGCATCGATCGTCAGATTGACCGAGGCCACCAGATCGACCGGCAGCACGGGCTTTCCTTCCGGAGCCGGCTGTGAGCTTGAAGATGACGCTGGCGCCACGACGTCCGATGCTGGCGCCATCGCCTCGCTTGCGGCATTGCGTGCGGTTGCGCCGCCCTTCGCATCCGGCGCGGCCGGCACGTCGAGATAGCGATCAAGGTCCAGCCTGTTGAGCGTGAGCAGCACGTCGAGCTGCGGCGGCGAGCTATCGACGTAGGAGAGCGCGCCGCTCGCCGTCGTGTCGCCGAAGATGAGGTCGAGGTCCTTGAGGTCGATCCGATCAGGGGCACCACCAACCACGCTGGTGAGGGCGAACGGCTCATCCAAGGCGGTACGCTCGGCGGGCAGCGTGAGCGCGAAGCGATCGAGCACGGCCGAGAGGCTTGCCCCCTTGGCGTCGAGCGTGCCGGAGAGCCGGCTGGTCGGCCGATCGAGCGTGCCGGTGAAGCTGGCGGTCGCGTCACGGTCTTCGAGCCGAAGCACGAAGGACAGCGGTGCGGTGCCGTCAACCGGCCCGCGCCCGAGCACGCCGTCGAAGCTAAGCGGCGCCTCGCGCAGCTTGAACCGCCCGCGCGCCTGATAGGGACCGCCGGCTTCGCGCGCCACGACACTTGCCTCGACACTGTGCAGGTGCTCGACCTGGCCGCTCGCGGCATCGCGGAAGGTGAGCGAGCCGTTGACCAGCTCGAACGTCTGCAAGCCACCCGTGCCGAGCACGGCCTCGCCCTCGGACGGCGCCGGCGTCGATTCGGCGGTCGAGGGCTCGGTTGGCGGCTTCGGCTTCGGCACGAAGCGCCAATTGGCCTCGCCACTGGCGGACCGCTCCAGCTCGATCACCGGATCGATCAGGACAATGTTCGTCACCTCGATGCGTCCGCCGATCAGGGCGCCGAGGGCGAGCTCCAGGTCAAGCCGCTTGGCGCGCGCCATATCGGCCGCACTGGCGCCGGGCATATTGGCGAGCCGCGCATCGCTGACCGAGATCCTAGGTGTCGGAAGGAAACGAACCTCGATCTCGCCATCGATCGCGAGCTGTCGGCCGAGGCTTTCTTCGGCCTCCGTCGCGATGGTTGGCTTGAGCCAGTTCCAATCGATCAGAAACGGCGCGATGAAGGCCAGAACCACAAGGAGCCCAACCAAACCAACTGCGCCATAGACCAACTTCATCAACGATCGGCCCTGATTGTGGCCCGTGTCTGCGGCCGCGCGGATCGAGGCTATCTCCAAACAACTCGGCCGGCCTTTGGCTCAGCCCGTCCTGGCCGAAGAGTGGTGCCTGTATCGGCCAGAGTTTACGACAAGCCGGTTAACACGGCACCCCGATTCGGCTAGGTTGGGGCTACCGGCCGCATCTGGCACCAAGAGCGCGCCGATGCGACGCGGGACGAAAGGCAACGCGTCATGGGCGATGTCGTCAATCTGAACCAGTATCGCAAGCGGGCGGAGCGTGCGACGAAAGAGATTCGTGCCGCGGCCAGTCGGGCCCGAACGGGCCAGACCAAGGCCGATCGGCTGTCGAACCGCGAGGAGGCCGCGAGGCGGGATGCGGCGCTCGACTCGAAAAAACTCGATGACAAGCGCAGGCCTGACCGGCCGTCAGACGAGCCCGAGCGGTCCTAATCGTCCGCTAGGCCCGCCCATGTCACAGCCTTCCTCCGGGGCGCACCCCGACGGGCCGCCGCCCGGCCTGCCCTGCACCCATCGCGGCGCGGTCCTGCCCGAGTGGATCGACTATAACGGCCACATGAACGTCGCCTATTACGTGGTCCTCCTTGATCACGGCGCCGACGGCTTTATCGATCTGGTCGGCATGGGCGGTGAGTTCATGAAGCGCCACCAGCTTTCGACGTTCGCGATCGATGCCCGCATCGTCTATCGCCGCGAGCTTATGGTGAATGCGCCGGTGAACTGCTATTCGCATCTGCTCGACCATGACGAGAAACGCATGCAGGTCGGCAACTATCTGGCGCACGCGGAGGAGGGCTGGTTTGCCGCGTATTCGGAATGGGTCTATGTGCAGATCGACCTCAAGACACGGCGCTCAGCCCGGTTTCGGCCCGAAATTATGGCGCAGATTGCCGAGTTGTACGCGGCGCACCGGCTCATTCCGCGCCCCGCCGCGCTGGAACGCCCCTTCGGCCTCGGCCGCCCGGCCGCCAGTGCCAGCTAATCGTCGCCCGCGATGACGCGCGCCCACGCAGAACCTTGCGGTTCAATTCGGGCCAAGGCCGGCCTCGTCGCGATCCTGTCGATGGGCGCGGCCATGCTGACACTTGCGCCCGCGGCCGACGCCGCGTGCACCGATGCGCCCGCTCCCGGGGTTGTGTGGCAGCGCTGCCTGTTCGACACCATCAAGCTGCCAAATCACGATTTGGAAGGCGCCAATCTGCGCGAGGCCTATTTCGCCCGCGCCGACCTCTCCGGCTCCGACCTCAGCGAAGTTGACGCCCGGCGCGCCAGATTCATCAATGCGACACTCAGGGGCGTGACGTTCGATCGCGCCAGCCTGCGCGAGGCCGATTTCACCAAGGCCGTTCTCGCGGACGCAAGCCTGAGAGACGCCGATCTGCGAGGTGCGCAATTTTTCCGCGCGAACCTGCGCAAGGCGGATCTCACCGGCGCCCGCATCGAGCGGACAACCTTCTTCGAGGCGGATCTGAGTGGCGCGATCTGGACCGATGGCAAGACGGTGTGCGCCGAAGGCTCCTTTGGCCGTTGCACCTAGAATGGCGCCCAAGCACGCTGGCGCCGAAGTCGCATGAATACCTGGCCGGTCCTCCTCCTTCTGCTCGGCATCGCGGTCGTGCTCGCCTGGGGCGCACGGCTGGTGCGCATTCCGATTCCGGTGGCCCTCGTCATCGGCGGGCTCGGTATCGCGTTCGTGCCCAATCTGCCGATCATCGAGATCGACCCGCATCTGATCCTTGTGCTCGTGCTGCCGCCGCTCCTGTTCAGGGCCGCGGTGTTCACGCCCTGGCGCGACTTCTGGGCCCATATCCGTCCGATTTCGATGCTCGCGATCGGCCTCGTGGTCGCGACCACGGGCGTCGTCGCCGTCGCCGCGGAGGCGCTGATCCCGGGGCTCGGCTGGGGCGCAGCTTTCGTATTGGGCGCCATCATCTCGCCGCCCGACGCGGTCGCCTCGACCGCGGTGTTCAGCCGGCTGCGCCTGAACCGGCGCGTCGTCACCATCGTCGAGGGCGAGAGCCTGGTGAACGATGCGACCGGCCTCGTGATCTACAAATTCGCGGTCGCTGCGGTGGTGACCGGCAGCTTCTCCTTTGGCGGGGCGACGCTCGAGTTCCTGATCGTCGCGGCCGGTGGCATCGCCATGGGCGTCGTGCTTGGCTATCTGTTCATCCTGGTCAATCGGCGCATTGACGACCCGCTGATCGAGATTGCGCTCTCAATCCTCTTTTCCTACGCGGTCTATCTGGCGGCCGAATATGCCCATGTCTCGGGCGTGCTCGCGGTGGTCGCGGCCGGCCTCGTGCGTGGCTGGCACGCGCCGGAGGTGTTCACGGCGCAGACCCGCATCCAGGCCGCCGCCGTGTGGGACACACTCGACTTTCTGCTCAACGGCTTCGTCTTCATCCTGATCGGCCTCGAGCTCAAGAAGGTATTCATCGGCCTCACCGGCTATGGCTGGTGGGAGCTTCTGGGTTACGGCCTCGCGATCACCGCCGTCGCCATTGTGGTGCGCATCGCCTGGGTCTTCCCCGGCGCCTATTTGCCCAGGCTCTTGTCCGCACGCGTGCGTGCGCGCGAGGCACCGCCCGGCTGGCGCAGCCTCACGATTGTCGGCTGGTGCGGCATGCGGGGCATCGTCTCGCTCGCTGCCGCGCTCGCCCTGCCTTATGCCACCGAGGCGGAGAACGCGTTTCCGGGCCGTGACCTGGTCATCTTCCTGACCTTCGTGGTGATCATGGTCACCCTCGTCTTCCAGGGACTGACCCTGGCGCCCCTGATCCGCTGGCTCGGCGTCGGCGAGACCGCGCAGCTTGTCGAGGAAGAGCACCTCGCCCGGCTCAAGATTGCCTACGCCGCGATCGAGGAGATCGACCGCAAGGCCCTGGCCGAGAGCGTGCGCCCCGACGTCATCGATTCGGTGCGTGGCGAATATGCCGCGCGGCTGAAGCAGGAACGCCTGGTGGGCGTGACCGCGGGGGGCCTTGACGATACCACGCGCGCGCTTCGGCTCGCGGCGGTCACGGCCGAGCGCCGGCGCCTCTTGAAGCTGCACCGCGAGCGCCAGATCGGCGATGAAGTGCTGCGGCGCATTCAGCACGAGCTCGATATCGAGGAACTGCGCCTCGAACCCAGCGGTGAACGCTAGCGGAAAGCGCGGTTGGAGCTCAGAGGAAGCGAGCGCTCCGTGCTATAAGAGCTCGAATCGCATTGACCCGGTCCCATGTCCGACCCGTTTGACCTCTCAGGCCTGAGCGAGGCGCAGGAGCCGCCGCCCTACGCGCCCGTGGCGACGCGCCCGCCGCCGGCCTACCTCGCCAAGCTCAATCCCGAGCAGCGCGAGGCGGTCGAGGCGACCGAGGGGCCGGTGCTCGTGCTTGCCGGCGCCGGCACCGGCAAGACGCGCGTGCTGACGACGCGCCTCGCCCACATCCTCGAGCGTGGCCTGGCCTATCCAAGCCAGGTGCTCGCCGTCACCTTCACCAACAAGGCGGCGCGCGAGATGGTCGAGCGGGTCGGCGCCCTGCTCGGCCGCCCGGCCGAAGGCATGTGGCTCGGCACCTTCCATGCGATGGCGGCGCGTATCCTGCGTCGGCATGCCGAGCTGATCGGACTCAGGCCGGACTTCACCATCCTCGATGCCGACGACCAGATTCGGCTGCTCAAGCAGATCATCCAGAGCGCGGACATCGATGAGAAGCGCTTCCCGGCGCGCTCGCTCTCGGTCGTGATCCAGCGCTGGAAGGACCGTGGCCTTACGCCCGAGCGCGCCAAGAACGCCGAGGGCGCCAAGTTCGCGCTCGGCCGCGCGCCCGCGCTCTACGCCGCCTATCAGGAGCGGCTGAAGACCGTGAACGCGGTCGATTTCGGTGACCTGCTGCTGCACAACCTGACGCTGTTCACCGCGCACCCGGATATCGTGGCGGACTATCAGCGCCGCTTCCACTACATCCTGGTCGACGAGTATCAGGACACCAACGTCGCGCAATATCTCTGGCTCCGCCTGCTCGCGCAGGGCCGCAGCAACATCTGCTGCGTCGGTGACGACGACCAGTCGATCTATGGCTGGCGTGGCGCCGAGCTCGGCAACATCCTGCGCTTTGAGCAGGATTTCCCGGGCGCCAAAGTGATTCGGCTCGAGCGCAATTATCGCTCGACCGGACACATCCTCGGCGCCGCGAGCGGCCTGATCGCGCACAATGCGAGCCGGCTCGGCAAGACCCTTTGGACCGAAGGCGAGTCCGGCGAGAAGGTGCGCGTCACCGGCGTGTGGGACGGCGATGCCGAAGCGCGGCGCGTCGGCCAGGAGATCGAGCGCCTGCTCGCCCGCGGCCAGCGCCGACGCGACATGGCGGTTCTGGTGCGCGCCGGCTTCCAGACCCGCGCGTTTGAGGAACGCTTCCTCGCGATCGGCCTGCCCTACCGTGTGATCGGGGGTTTGCGCTTCTACGAGCGCCAGGAGATTCGCGACGCGATCGCCTATATCCGCATCCTGGTTCAGCCGGATGACGACCTCGCCTTCGAGCGCATCGTCAATTTGCCGAAGCGGGGCCTGGGCGAGGCCGCGATGCAGGCCGCGCATCAGCTCGCCCGAGCCCAGCGCCTCTCGCTTTATCGCGCCGCCGAAGCATTGATTGAGAGCGATGAGCTGAAGCCGAAGCCACGCACCGCGCTCGCCGCCCTGTTCGGTGCGTTCGCACGCTGGCGCGCTCTGCTCGGTGCGACGCCGCACACCCAGGTGGTCGAGCAGATGCTGGATGAATCCGGCTACACCGAGATGTGGCAACGCGACTCATCGCCCCAGGCCCCGGGCCGGCTCGAGAACCTGAAGGAACTCGTGGTCGCGCTCGCCGAGTTCGAATCGCTCGGCGCATTCCTGGAGCATGTCAGCCTCGTGATGGACCGCGAGGAGGGCGACGCCAATGACATGATCAGCGTGATGACCCTGCACAGCGCCAAGGGCCTGGAATTCGACAGCGTGTTCCTGCCCGGTTGGGAAGAGGGCCTGTTTCCGCACCAATTGGCGCTCGATGAGAAGGGCGCGGCTGGGCTCGAGGAGGAGCGCCGGCTCGCCTATGTCGGCCTCACGCGCGCGCGACGCCGCGCCCACATCCTCTTCGCCGCCAACCGCCGAGTCTACAATCAGTGGGTCAGCGCGCTGCCCTCGCGCTTCATCGACGAGCTGCCGCCGGACGCGGTCAAAACCGACAGCGAGTTGACCGCGCGCGGTTTCGCCCGCGAAGACGACGACGAGCCCGATGCCTGGTGGCCCAAGCCGACGCCTGGGCGCACCGAGATCGCGGAGCGATTGATCCGCCAGCGCTCCCCCTTGATCGAGCCACGGGTACGACCGGTCGCTGCGGTAGTGTCAAGCAACAGCGCCTTTTCGGTCGGCACGCGCGTGTTCCACCAGAAGTTCGGCTACGGCCTGGTGCGCACCGTCGACGGCAACAAGCTCGAAATCGCCTTCGACAAGGCCGGCCTCAAGAAGGTGATCGACAGCTTTGTCCGCGCCGCCTGAGACTGCTCAAGGCGCGCCACGGTGCTCATCCTTCGCCCTTCGACTGCGCCCCGCCTCATCCTTCGACAAGCTCAGGATGAGGCCCCTTTGGTTCCCTCATGCTGAGCCTGTCGAAGCATGAGGTTCGAAGAGGGAAAACGCTGGCAGATCGAGGTCGAGCTTCGCTACGCCGATCTCACATTGCTCGAGGCAGCGCTTGAGGGTGACGCCGAAGCGATCCTGACCGAGGCGATCGTCGAGGCCCATCCGCTCGAAAATCATCCGGACGATGTCTGGCGCCTGCGTGCGCTGACTTCCGATGAAGCAAGCGCGACAGAACTGGCGGCACGTGCGCGCGACGTGCTGTCCGGCACGGATCAAGCTGCGGCGTCAATCAGGATGGTCGCCCTAGGCCCCCGCAATTGGGCGGCGGAGGTCGAGCGCGCCGCGCCGCCGATCGCCGTCGGTCGCTTCTTGATCCATGGCGGTCATCACGCGGTCTCGCGCTCGGGGCGACTCGCCTTGCGCATCGACGCCGGTCTCGCCTTCGGCTCCGGGCGCCATCAGACGACGCGCGGCTGCCTCAGACTGATCGAGTCCGAGTACAACCGACGGCGTCGGCTAACGCGCGCGCTCGATCTCGGCACCGGCAGCGGCATTCTCGCAGTCGCGATCGCGAAGCTCTGGCGCTGCCCGGTGATCGCCACCGATATCGACGGCGACGCGGTCCGCGCAGCCCACCAGGCCGCCCAACAGAACCACGTGGCGCAACTGGTGGACGCGCTTCAGGCAGCGGGCCTCGACGACGCACGCGTCAGACAGGCTGCGCCCTACGACCTGATCGTCGCCAACATCCTCGCCGGGCCGCTGATCGCCCTCGCGCCCGAGATCATTGACGTCCTTGCTCCCAAGGGCCGGCTGATTCTCTCGGGCCTCTTGCGGCGGCAGGAGGCCGAGGTGCTGGCCGCCTATCGCGCCCATGGCGCGCTGCCGGCGCGGCTCGCGCGCGATGGTGAATGGACCACCATCGGCCTGCGGCGCGGTCGGCCCCGCGTTCACTGGTCGTAAAGGCGTTCGAGCGCTAGAGTTTCCTTGGATGGGAGCCTCGACATGAACCTTCGCGCCGGAAAAAGCCGGGTCGATGACGGCCTCGCCGCCAAGCTGGCCAAAGCGGGCGTCAGGCTGAGCGCTACCGCGACGCATGATCTCGTGCGCGGCATCGCCGCGGCCGCACCGACGCGTGACGATGCAACCTGGCTCGCACTGATTTCGCCGCGACGTCACGCAGCGCTCGACAAATCACTCCTTGCCCTCAAGAAACACTATGACCGCGCGCCCGATGGGATCGGCGCCAGGAACGCCTCGGCATCGCGCCTCGCTGCGCTCCGGGCCGAGCTCGCGCGGCGCAAGCTCGATGGCTTCCTCGTGCCGCTCGCAGATGAGTACCAGGGCGAATACATCGCGCGGCGCGCGCAGCGCCTTGCCTGGCTCACCGGATTCACCGGCTCGGCTGGCCTCGCCATCGTGCTCGCCGAGCGCGCGGCGATCTTTGTCGACGGCCGCTATACACTTCAGGCAGAGACACAGGTCGACGGCACACTCTACGAGCGTCATCACATCACGGACTCGCCGCCCCAACGCTGGCTTGAGACGGCGCTCAAAACTGGCCAGCGCCTTGGCTACGATCCCTGGCTCCACACCGAGGACGGCCGCGCGCGCCTCTCCGCCGCGTGCGAGTCGGTTGGCGCCACCTTGGTTGCAACCGAGACCAGCCCGATCGATGCCGTGTGGCGCGACCAACCGCCGCCGCCGCTGGGACCCATCGTGCCGCACGGCATCGAATTCGCCGGCCGCTCGGCGGATGACAAGCGCGCCGAGGTGATCGAGACGATCCGCACGGCCAAGGCCGATGCCTGTGTGCTGAGCGCGCCCGATTCGATCGCCTGGCTCCTGAACATCCGTGGCCACGACGTTGCCAATACGCCGCTGCCGCACAGCTTTGCCCTGGTCGATAGCGACGATCGGATGACGCTATTCGTCGACCGGCGGAAATTGACTCCGGGGCTCGCTGAACATCTCGGCAATCGCGTGACGGTCGCGGCGCCCGACGCGCTCGGGCCCGCGCTTGATCAGCTGGGCCGAACGCGCCGTATCGTGTTGTATGACGCCTCGGGCTCGCCCGCATGGCTGCATGATCGCCTCACGCGCGCCGGGGCCAAGGTGGTGCGCGGCGCTGACCCGTGCCTTCGGCCGCGCGCGCGCAAGAACCTGATCGAGCTCGCCGGCACCCGCGCAGCACATGAGCGCGACGGCGCCGCCTTGGTGCGCTTCCTCGCCTGGCTCGAGAGCGCCCTGAAGGCGGGCCCGGTCGATGAGCTCGGTGCGGTGGCGCGACTCCTGAGCGAGCGAGGAAAGAGCCCGCGCTTCATGGGCCCGAGCTTCGATACGATCGCGGGCGCCGGCCCGAACGGCGCCATCGTGCACTATCGCTCGACCGAGGCGAGCAACCGCCGGCTCGAGCCGGGCTCGCTCTTTCTCCTGGATTCAGGCGGGCAATATCTTGACGGCACGACCGACGTGACACGAACCATCGCAATCGGCCGGCCGACGCCCGAGCAGCGTGATCGTTTCACCCGCGTGCTGCAGGGCCACATCGCGCTCGGAAGCGCGCGCTTCCCGACCGGCACCACGGGCTCGCAGCTCGATGCGTTGGCGCGGCAGTTCCTCTGGCAGGCCGGCCTCGACTATGACCACGGCACCGGCCACGGCGTCGGCAGCTACCTTGCGGTGCACGAAGGGCCGCATCGCATCTCGAAGGTCGGCAACACGGTTGCGCTCGAGCCCGGCATGATCGTCTCGAACGAGCCCGGTTATTACAAGACCGGTGCCTTCGGCATTCGCATCGAGAATCTGGTGGTCGTCGCGGGCATCGAGGCACCGCACGGTGCGGAGCGCGCGATGTTCGGCTTCGAGACGCTGACCCTCGTGCCGATTGACCGGCGCCTCGTCGAGCCCCGCCTGATGAGCGCACCCGAGCTCGACTGGCTCGATGCCTATCACGCGGCCGTGCGCGAGCGCTTGATCCCACACCTCAAGGGTACGCCCAAAGCGCTGGCTTTCTTGCGCCGTGCGACACGCCTGATCGCGCGCTGAGCGGGCGCAGTCGCTGCGTTATTTGCGCTTCGAGGCCGCGTCGATATAGGCGATCACGTCGGCCCGCGACTGGGCATCGGCGAGGCCCTTGAAGGTCATGCGCACGCCCGGCAGATAGGTCTTGGGGTCCTTCAAAAAGGTGTTGAGCCGCTCCACCG
>VGET01000055.1 GCA_016869195.1 Alphaproteobacteria bacterium
ACAATCGGCATTTGGTTCCCATGGGGCGCTCGAACGGCATTATCGTGAACATCCCGCAGCGCATGTTGTTCTATCTGGTCAACGGGCAAGTCGAGAGCGCGTTTCCGATCGCGCCGGGCAAGCCGGACTGGCAGACGCCGCTCGGCGAGTTCACCATTTTGTCCAAGGAAAAGGACAAGACCTGGTATGTGCCGCCCTCGATCCAGGAGGAGATGCGCCTGGAAGGCAAGCCCGTGCTGACCGAAGTGCCGCCCGGCCCCGACAACCCGCTCGGGCGCTATTGGATCGGCCTCAGCCTGCCCGCCATCGGCATTCACGGCACGCTGGCTCCGACCAGCCTCTATGATTTCCGTAGCCATGGCTGCATCCGCCTGCACCCGGATGACGTTGAGTCGCTCTTTCCTCAGATCAGCCGGGGCATGCCGGGCGACATCGTCTACCAGCCCATCCTGTTCGGCGTGGAGAACGGCCGCGTCTACCTCAAAGCGCATCGCGACGTCTATGGCCGGGGCTCGGCAAACTTGCGGTTTGCCGAGCGGCTGGCCAGCGCGCTTGGCCTCTATGATCGAATCGATTGGGCCGAGGCAAGTGTGGTATTGAAGGCGCGGGAAGGAGTGGCCCGCGACGTCAGCCTCGAACAGCAGATCACCGCTGAGAACCTGTACTGATTGATGGAGGGTCCCATGAGCCTGCCCGAAGATCGCAACGAGTCCGACAAGCTCGGGACCCTGACGAGACGGAGCCTCATTATTGGCGGCACCGCGCTGGCGCTGACCACGGCCTTCATTATTCCTGGCCAGGCCGAGGCCCGGGTCATCCGCCCCTCGGAGCGCCTGCTCTCGTTTGAGCACATGCACACCGGCGAGAAGGTGAAGGTGGTCTATTGGAAGCACGGGCGGTACATCCGCAAGTCGCTGAAGCAGATCAACTTCATCATGCGTGACCACCGCATCAATCAGGTCAAGGCGATCGACCCGAAGCTGCTCGACCTCCTGTGGAACCTGCAGCGCAAGCTCGAGACCCGCCAGCCTTTCCAAATCGTATCGGGATACCGCTCAAAGGCGACCAACAACATGCTGCGTGCGCACTCGGATAACGTGGCGAAGCGCAGCCTGCACATCCAGGGCAAAGCAATCGATATTAGGATCGAGGGCCGCGATACCAATCGCATCCGCAATGCAGCGATCGCCTTGCGCGCGGGTGGCGTCGGTTACTATCCGGGCGCCGGCTTCGTGCACATCGATTCGGGCGACGTGCGCACCTGGTAGGGCTGAGCTCCTAACTTCCCTTTCTGGTTGAACTCCATTTGCCTTGGCCCGAGCGCCTGTCGCCCGGGCCGAGCGCAGTTGCGTGCGTGCACGGCGCGCTAACCTTAAGCTCGCGCCGGTTGTAGCGGGAAAATCTCAACCGCGTTCCTCAAGGTCTCATCAACGTTCCTGAGCGATTAAGGAACGAAGCGGAATGCGCTCATGTGAACGGTGTTCATGGGGATCCCCCCGGATCACCGACACCGGAACGGCGAATCCCGCGAGTTGAGCCGACCGGTCGCCGAGAAGGCGCCATGAGGAGCGTTGAATGTCCTGTCTCGTCGGCGATGGCTTGAAGGGCCGCTTCAACAGGCGCATGCGGCGCCTGCTTCGACGCGCACGTCTGGTGCGGTGCGATCAGCGTGGCGCGACGGCCGTCGAGTTCGCTGTCATCGGCAGCGTACTCATCTTCCTGATCGCCGGCATCGTCGAGTTCTCGCTCGTCATGGTGGTAACGAATAGCCTTGAGGCTTCCACCAGCATTTCCTCTCGCGTCGGCAAGACCGGCTTCGCCGACACCGGACTGTCTCGCGAGGAAACCATACTGGCCGAGATCGAGAAGCGCGCGGGCGGGCTGATCGACATCGACGATGTCGAGATCACCTCGCAGTCCTATGAGAGCTTCGATGAGATCGGCAAGCCGGAGCCCTGGAACGACGCCAACAGCGACGGCGTGCCCGATGACGGCGAGTACACCGACATCAACGGCAACGGCCAGTGGGACCAGGACATGGGCGTCGCGGGCTTCGGTGGCTCCGACGAGGTCGTCGTCTACAACATCAAATATGACTGGGAGATCATCACGCCGCTGATGCGCGAGGTGATCGGTGGATCGGACGGCGCCGTGTCGTTGTCGGCGCAGTGGGTTGTCAAGAACGAGCCGTTCTGAGGTCCCCCATGTTCAAGCTCCTCCGCAGTTTCCGTCGTGACCGGCGCGGCCTCGCTGCCGTCGAGTTCGCGCTCATCCTCTCGATCCTGACCACGCTCGTGGTCGGCGTGCTCGAGGTGGGCATGAAGATCCTCGCGGCGCAGAAGGCCGAGAACCTGGCCTCCACCACGGCCGACGTGGTGGCGCAATCGGAGACCGCAACCCTCGCCGGCCTCGACCAGATTCTCGACGCGACCGACGACGTGATGGCGCCGTTCGACTTTGGTGCCGACGGCAGGGTGATCATCACGTCGATCTACCGGGCGCCAGACACGCTCAATGCCACGATCAACTGGCAGCACACCGGCGGTGGCTCGCTGGTGGCCACCAGTCGGATCGGCTCGACCGGGCAGACTCCCACGAACTTGCCGGAGGGCTTCGTGCTCAATGAGCGCGAGAACGTGATCGTGGCCGAGGTCTACTACCGCTACCAGCCGCTTCTGCCCGGCCTGATGTTCGAAGAAGCGACGCTCTACAGACGCGCGCTGTTCAAGCCCCGCCTGGGCACGCTGACCACGCCGCCGACTTGAGGATTTCAGTCATGTCGTGGATGAGCACCCTCGGCTCTCAAGCCCGATGCCTGATACGCAACGAGCTCGGCTCGACCCTGCCGATCATGGGCTTTTGCGCCATCGTCTTGATCGGTGCGGTGGGCTCCGCGGTCGATCTCGGACGGCTGCAGGTGACCAAGTCCAAGCTGCAGACCGCGCTCGACGCCGCCGGCCTTGCCGCCGGCTCGATGCTGAACACGACCAATCTCGAGGACGAGGTCGAGAAATACCTGGAGGCCAATTTCCGGGGCGAGACGGTTGAAGCCGATGTGGTCGACTTCGAGGTGTCGACCAGCGACGATGAGACCAAGGTGTTCGTGAGCGCCACGGCGACCCTGCCGGCGACCTTCATGCGGGTCTTCGGCCACGACACCATGCAGGTCAGCGCGAAGACCGAGATCACGCGCGAGATGACGGGCATGGAAGTGGCCCTCGTGCTCGACGTGACCGGCTCGATGGCCGGCACCAAGATCGAGGCGCTGCGCAACGCGGCGACCGATCTGGTCGACATTCTCTACGGCGACAACGAGACGGTCGACGATCTCTGGATCGGCATCGTGCCGTTCTCGCAGAGCGTGAACGTCGGCACGGATCGGACCGACTGGCGCAACGCGGCGCACTTCGCCGGCCTTGATTATGTCTTCGCCAACCACAACTGGAGCGGCTGCTTCGAGGAACGTTACGGGCCCAACAACCGCGATGTGACCGACGACCCGCCATCCACCGAGGATTTCCGTACCTATTTCTTCCCCGACACGAGCCCCAACAGCGGCACGGCGAACAGCTGGATCGGTGATACCGGCAACAACCGCGTGAACGCCGGTAGCGACCGATGGGCCAACAAAGGCTGCCCGGTCACCGTCGTGACGCCGCTGACCAATGAGAAGCAGACATTGCTCGACGGTATCGCGGCGCTGATCAACCCGCGCGGCAACACGCACATCAATGTCGGCGCGGTCTGGGGCTGGCGGCTGCTCTCGCCGGAATGGCGCGGTGAGTGGGGTGGCGTGATGGACGCCAACAATCTGCCGCTCGACTATCACGCCGAGCTGTCGCAGAAGGCGGTTGTGCTGATGACCGACGGCGCCAACACCATGTCGTCCTCGATCTACACGGCCTATGGCTTCCTCTCCGCCGGCAATCTCGGTTCAACCAGTTCGTCAGACGCGGTGACCAGCCTCAACAACAAGCTCGCCACCGTCTGCAACTCGATGAAGGCGGAAGGCATCCTGATCTATACGGTGGTGTTCCAGTTGAATAATGCGACCATCACGAACCTGATGAGGAATTGCGCGAGCCAAGCCGACTTCTTCTTCAATTCGCCGGACGAGGAAACGCTGCAGCAGGCGTTCCGCGCGATCGGCGACTCGCTGTCGGAACTGAGAGTGAGTAGGTAAGAGGAGACGTCGACCAGCCCTCATTGACGGGATAGCCCTTCCTCCCTGGACAGGGAGGAAGGGTTGGGTTGGTGGGTTGAAACAAAGCGGCCGCAAGGCCGCTTTCGATTTGGTGGCCAAGACCACACCAGCGCGCTCCGCGCGCTTTGCTCTCCCCGCCATCCCCCTCCCCTTCCACCCCTCAAGGAGTGGAAGGGGTGATTCCTATTCTGCGGCGTTTCGATAGTCCTCTATTGGCGGGCAGGTGCACACCAGATTGCGGTCGCCATAGACCTGGTCGATGCGGTTGACCGGCGGCCAGTATTTCGAGCCGCCCTTGAGCGAAGGCACCGGATAGGCCGCCTCCTCTCGGCTGTGCTTGAAGGCCCAGGCCTCGGCCGTGACATCGCTCGTTGTGTGCGGCGCGTGCTTCAACGGATTGTCCGCGCGGTCGAACGCGCCGCTCTCAATTCTCCTGATCTCGCCACGGATCGCGGCCATCGCCTCGATGAAGCGGTCGAGCTCGACCTTGGCCTCGCTCTCGGTCGGCTCGATCATCAGCGTGCCCGCCACCGGCCAGGACATGGTAGGCGCATGGAAGCCGTAGTCGATAAGCCGCTTCGCGATGTCCTCAACTGCGATATCGGCGCTTTCCTTGAAGGCGCGGCAATCGATGATGCACTCGTGCGCGACGCAGCCATTCGCTCCCGTGTAGAGCACGGGGAAATGCGGGCTCAGCTTCTTCGCGAGGTAGTTGGCCGAGAGAATCGCAACCTCGCTGGCGCGCGTCAGCCCTTCGGCGCCCATCATCACGACATACGCATAGGAGATCGGCAGGATCAGCGCGCTGCCAAACGGCGCCGCGGCGATCGGGCCAATGCCGGTCTTGGGGCCCGCGTCGGCGCGCAGCGGATGGTTGGGCAAATAAGGCGCAAGGTGCTTCGCGACCGCAATCGGGCCCACACCGGGCCCGCCGCCGCCATGCGGAATGCAGAACGTCTTGTGCAGGTTGAGGTGCATCACGTCGGGGCCGAACGCGCCGGGCTTCGCCAGCCCGACCAGCGCGTTCATGTTCGCGCCATCCATATAGACCTGCCCACCATGCTCGTGGACGATCTGGCAAATCTCGACGATGCGGGTCTCGAACACGCCGTGGGTCGAGGGATAGGTGATCATCAGGCACGAAAGCTCGCGCGCGTGTTGCTTGGCCTTGGTGCGCAGATCCTCGACATCGACATTGCCATTCTTGTCGCAGCCGACGACGACGACCTTCATGCCCGCCATCGCCGCGCTCGCGGGGTTGGTGCCGTGCGCCGAGCTCGGGATCAGGCAGACATTGCGCTTGGCATCACCCTTCGCCTCATGATGGCGGCGGATGACGAGGAGGCCGGCATATTCGCCTTGCGAGCCGGCATTGGGCTGCAGCGAGACCGCGGCAAAGCCCGTGATCTCGGCAAGCAGACGCTCGAGCCTTGTGATCAGCTCGCGATAGCCCGTGGTTTGGCTTGAGGGCGCGAACGGATGAAGCTTCGCGAAGCCCGGCCAGGTGATCGGGATCATCTCGGTTGTCGCGTTGAGCTTCATCGTGCAGCTGCCGAGCGGGATCATGGCGCGGTCGAGCGCGATGTCCTTGTCCTGAAGCCGACGCAAATAGCGCAGCATCTCGGTTTCGGCGTGGTAGCGCTGGAAGGTCGGGTGCGTCAGCACCTCATTCGTGCGCCGGAGGCTCGATGGCACGCCGCTCGGCGCCGAATCGGCAAGCGCCGCGACGTCCGCCTCCGGCAGTTTGTCGGGTGCGAAGGCCTGCCAGACCGCGGTGACATCGTCCCGCGTGGTTGTTTCATCGAACGAGAAACCCAGCCGATCGGTATCGACCATGCGCAGGTTGTAGCCGAGCGCCTCGGCGCGCGCGGCGATGTCACCGGCCCGTCCCTCGGTCTCGACCACGATCGTGTCGAAGTGGCTCTGATTGACAACGCGATAGCCAAGCTGGCGCAGACCCTCGGCCGCCGCCGCTGTGAGACGTTCGACTCGTTCGGCGATTCGCCGCAAGCCTTTGGGCCCGTGATAGACCGCGTAGCAGCTGGCGATATTGGCGAGCAGCACCTGGGCGGTACAGATATTGCTCGTCGCCTTCTCACGCCTGATGTGCTGCTCGCGGGTTTGCAGCGAGAGCCTGAGCGCCGGGCGCCCGCGCGTATCGACCGAGACGCCGACGAGGCGACCCGGCATCTGCCGCTTGTACGCCTCGCGCGTGGCAAAGAACGCTGCGTGCGGCCCGCCAAAGCCCATCGGCACGCCGAAGCGCTGGGCGCTGCCGACCACGATGTCGGCACCCCAGTGGCCCGGCGGCTTCAACAGCAAGAGCGCGAGCAGGTCGCTCGCGACCGTGAGGAGCCCGCCCTCGGCCTGAAGCTTGGCGGCAAAGGCCGCGTGATCACCGATCTCGCCCTCGGCATCCGGATATTGCAGCAGCGCGCCGAACAGCTTGCGGCCCTCGGCGAACGCCTCGCGGTGATCGCCGACAATGACCTCGATGCCGAGCGGCTTCGCGCGCGTTTCGACTACCGCGATCGTTTGCGGAAAGCAGCGCTCGGAAACAAAGAAGGCGTTGCCACCATTCTTTGCGAGCGCGTGGCTCATGGTCATCGCCTCGGCCGCCGCGGTCGCCTCATCGAGCAGCGAGGCGTTCGCGATATCCATGCCGGTGAGCTCGGTCACCATGGTCTGGAAGTTCAGCAGCGCTTCGAGCCGGCCCTGGCTGATCTCGGGCTGATAGGGCGTGTAGGCCGTGTACCAGGCCGGGTTCTCGAGCACGTTGCGCAGGATCACCGGCGGCGTGATCGTGTCGTAATAGCCGAGCCCGATGAGCGAGCGGAGCACGCGGTTCGAGCCGGCGAGCGTGGCGAGCTCGGCCAGCACATCGGCTTCGCTCCGTGGCGCACCGAGGCTTGCGGGGAGGCTGGCGCGGATCGAAGCCGGCACCGCGCGCTCCGTGAGGGCGCCGAGATTCGGCAGGCCGAGAACTTCCAACATCTCCCGGACCTCGGCCTCGCTCGGGCCGATGTGGCGGCGAATAAAGGCGCCACGATCTTCCAGCGTATCAAGAAGGTTCGGCCGCTCGCTCATGATCCGCGCTCCCGCACTCTCTGCTACTTCAAACCGGCGACGTAGCTGGCATAGGCCGCCTCATCCATGAGCGCACCGAGCTCGCCCGCGTTGGCGACCTTGAGCTTCAGGAACCAGCCGTCCCCGACCGGCGCTCGGTTGATCAGCGCCGGATCATCGGCGAGCGCGCCATTGACCTCGACCACCTCGCCCGCAAGCGGTGCGTAGACCTCGCTCGCGGCTTTCACCGATTCGACGACCGCGACCTGGCCGAGCTGCGTGACCTTCTTTCCAGGCGCCGGCAGCTCGACATAGACGACGTCGCCCAACTGCTCTTGCGCGTAGTTCGAGATGCCCATGGTGGCGACGCCGTTCTCCACGCGCGCCCACTCATGGCTCTTGGTGTAGCGAAGCTCGGCCATTGCGATCGTTCCTCCCTCAACCCCGGAAATAGCGATGCGGCACAAAAGGCAGCGCGACCACCTTGGCCGGCCGCGCCTCGCCGCGCACGATGAGCCCGAGCGGCGTGCCGACCTTGGCGGCGCGCGCCTCGACATAACCGAGTGCGACCGGCCCGCCGACGCTTGGCCCAAAGCCGCCGCTGGTGACGATGCCGACGCGCTTGCCCTCGGCGTCATGGATCTCGGTGCCCTCGCGCGCCGGCGCCTTGCCCTCAGGCAAAATGCCGACACGGCGGCGCGACGGACCGTTGCGGAGCTCAGTCAGAATGCGCTGCTCGCCGAGGAAGCCGCCGTCGTTTCGACGACGACGCCCAATCGACCAGGCGAGCCCGGCTTCGACCGGCGACGTGACGTCGTCGATGTCGTGGCCATAGAGGCAGAGCCCGGCCTCGAGCCGGAGCGAATCACGTGCGCCAAGGCCGATCGGCTTGACCTCGGGCTCGGCCAGCAGCCGCCGCCAGAGATCGAGCGCAGCCTCGGAGGGAACCGAGATTTCGAAGCCGTCCTCCCCGGTGTATCCGGAGCGGCTGATGATCGCGTCGACCTTGCCGATGCGCGCCGGCATCGCAGTCATGAACGCCATGTGCGAGGCGCGCGGCGCATGGCGGGCGAGCACGGTCGCGGCATAGGGGCCCTGGAGCGCCATCAGCGCGCGCCCCTCGAGCAGCGCGACATCGATGCTGTGGCCGAGCCGCGCCACCAGATGCTCGACGTCCGCCTCTTTGCGTGACGCATTGACCACGAGCGAGACGCGGTGTCCGGCGTTCGTGACCATCAGGTCATCGATGATGCCGCCGTCTTCTCTCGTGAACTGGGTGTAGCGCACCGCCCAGGCGGGCAGCTCCAGAAGATCCGCCGGCACCAGGCGCTCGAGCGCCCGCATGGCCTCGTCGCCCCACAGGCTGACCTGGCCCATGTGCGAGACATCGAACAGGCCGGCCGAGCTCCGCACCTGCTTGTGCTCGGCCAGAATGCCCTCGGGGTATTGCACCGGCATGTCGTATCCAGCAAAGCCGACCATCTTGGCGCCGAGCGCGACATGCGCCTCGTGGAGAGGTGTGCGCCGCAACGGCACGGATGACGAGCTGGATTCCGACATGTGACACCCCGACGAGGAACGAGCGGACACCGCGATCCGTAAGATCGCCCGGTGCCCCCTCTGTCTTACGACCTGAAAGATTGACCAGGGTCGGGCACGAGCCCTTCCCCGGCTTTCCTCGTCGGTGAGGCCGCGGCTAGCGCCGAGGCCTGCTTTCCAGAGTCATATCCCCCTGCGGTCCACTTTGCCTGAGAGTTTCCGGGGCGGTTGCTCCTTCGGCGCCATGCGGCCCAGCCGCACGATCTCTCCCGCAGGGTTCTAATGAAACAAGCCGGTGGTGCAGTGTACGCACGCCGCGCCCCGGGTCAATCGCGACGGCGCCTCAGCGCTTCTGCTTGAGCTGTTCGTCGAGCTGATCACGGTCGAGCTGCAAACCGACAAAGATCTCGTAATCCGGCCCGGCAAAGCCGGTCGCGACCGGGATGACCTGCTCGACCTCTTCGAGCGTGCCGGTCCGAATCCCGCTCGCTGCGAACACCAATGTGGGCCGGAAGATCTGCTTGGCGCGAATGTTCCGCTCCGGATCGACCACCGCGACAAAATAGGGCACATCGAGCGTGTCACTGTCGCCGGCCGGCCCCCGCCGCGCCTCGATGCCGAGCGTGAAGACCGCCGTGATCGTGGAGCGACCGTCATCGAAGTCGTATTCGCATTCGCCGGTCAGCGAGGTGATGGCGACCTCGTATTTGACGTCAGTCGGGTCGCGCCCCTCGCCATCGCGATAGAGCTGCACGGTCCGGGCATCGGACAGGATTTTGGCGCGCGGGCAGGACGGCGTCGGCTCTTCGGTGAAAAGCCCGCAGCCGGCAAGGAGGGCGAGTAGCGCGCCCGCGCCGACCACCGCGCGAAACGAGCGAATCATGTCAAACCGCCGAGGGAACCTGCTGCGTGATCTTGAGCCGCTCAAAGCTTGCCGTGCGTGCCGTCGCAATGCGGTCTATTGCCAGTTTGCTTGCAGCCGCACAGCCAAAGCGTCTCGCTTTTCTGGGCGGCGAACTGCAGGGGCTCGAGGCCGGTGCCTTGATGCGAGCCGTCGCAATAGGGCTGCTTCTTGCTGCGGCCGCAGGCGCACCACCAGTATTTCTTGCCGGCGGTCACGCTGACCTCGTAGGGGCCCTTCTGGGCGATCACGGCCTCGGCCATTGGTCTTATCCTCCCTGCGCAACGCGGTGAACCGGGCCGGACTGTAGTGCATCTGCCGACCAAGGTGAACCGGTTCACGCCGCCGTCTCCGCCTCGCCAAGCGCGGTCGCCTCCTTTAGAGTCGGGCCAAAGTTGTTCGCCCCGCCTTTGCCCCTACCTCTGCCCTCGACCGATCAGCCCCATGGCCGTCTACACCGAAGTCTCCGACGACGATCTCGAAGCCTTCCTCGAGGACTTTGACCTCGGTGAGCTCTTGTCCTTCAAGGGCATCGCCGAGGGCGTCGAGAACTCGAACTACGTCGTGATCGCGGCCCGCGGCACCTACATCCTGACGCTCTATGAAAAGCGGGTGAAGGCCGAGGACCTGCCCTTCTTCCTCGGCCTGATGGAGCATCTAGCGGCGCGCGGCGTGGCCTGCCCGACGCCGATCCGTGCACGCGACGGCGGCGTGCTGCGCACGCTCTGCGGTCGGCCGGCCGCGCTTACCAGCTTTCTCTCGGGCGTCTGGCCGAGGCGCATTCTGCCGAACCATTGTCAGGCCGTGGGCAGGGCGCTCGCGACCATGCATAAGGCGGGAAGCGACTACGCGCTGAAGCGCCCGAATGCGCTCTCGCTCGCCGGCTGGCGGCCCTTGTTCGACGCCTGCAGGGCGCGTGCCGACGAGGTGATGCCGGGCTTGGCGGCCGAGCTCGAGACCGAGCTCAAGGCGCTCGAGCAGGCCTGGCCCAAGGATATGCCGGCCGGGGTGATTCATGCTGACCTGTTTCCCGACAACGTCTTCTTTCATGGCGAGACGCTCTCAGGCCTGATCGACTTCTACTTCGCCTGCAATGATTTCCTCGCTTATGACTTGGCCGTGTGCCTGAACGCCTGGTGCTTCGAGCCCGACAACAGCTTCAACGTGACCAAGGCGCGCCTGATGATCTCGGCCTATCGCCGCGAACGGCCGCTCGACACGGTGGAAGTGGCCGCCTTGCCGATCCTGGCGCGCGGCTCGGCGCTGCGCTTTTTGCTGACCCGCCTCTATGACTGGCTCAATCAGGTCGACGGCGCGCTCGTGAAGCCCAAGGACCCGCTCGAATATGTGCGCAAGCTGCGCTTCCACCGCGGCGCGCGCGACGCCTCGGCCTATGGCGCCGACTAGCCTCGAATGACCCAACCGACCGAGAGCCCGATCGCGCGGATCTATACGGATGGCGCGTGCAGCGGCAATCCAGGCCCAGGCGGCTGGGGCGCGGTGCTGCTCTGGAACGGCCATCGCAAGGAGCTGCACGGCGGCGAACCAGAAACCACCAACAACCGGATGGAGCTGACCGCCGCGATTCGCGCGCTCGAGGCCATGAAGCGCAAGGTGCGGATCGAGGTGCACACCGACAGCCGCTATGTGAAGGACGGCATCACGCTCTGGCTGCGGGATTGGAAGCGGCGCGGCTGGAAGACGGCGGACAAGAAGCCGGTCAAGAATGTCGACCTTTGGCAGCATCTAGACCGGCTCGCCGCCGATCACGAGGTAAGCTGGCACTGGGTGAAGGGCCATGACGGCCACCCGGAGAACGAACGCGCCGATGAGCTCGCGCGTCAGGGGATCGCGGAATTGGCGGGTTGACCGCCCTTGAAAACATCATGCCCGGGCGAAGGCCCGGGCATGATCGTCAATCCAGATCGCCGCCTCAGATCTGCGAAAGCAGCTTGTCCGCGCTCGATTCTTTCATCTCGCCCGGATTGCCCTCGACGTTCAGCACCTTGACCACGCCATTGTCGACCAGCATCGAGAAGCGCGTGGTGCGCTCGCCGAGGCCAAAGCCGCGGCCATCCAGCGTCAGGCCAGTCGCGCGCGCGAAATCGCCATTGCCGTCGCCCAGCATGGTGACGCTCTCGCCCACGTTCTGCGCCTTGCCCCAGGCTTCCATGACGAAGGCGTCATTGACCGACACGCAGGCGATCTCCGCGACGCCCTTCTTCTTCAGGTCGGAGGCGCGCTCGACATAGTTCGGCAGATGCTTGGCGGAGCAGGTCGGCGTGAACGCACCGGGAACAGCAAACAGCGCCACCTTGCGGCCCTTGAAGTACTCGTCGGATTTCACGTCCTTCATGCCGTCCGCCGTCTTCTGCTTGAAGGTGACGGAGGGGATGCGGTCGCCCACCTTGATTGCCATGTCCTCATTCTCCCTTTGGCCCCGAGCGGGGCGAAATTGCTGATTGGATATGGGCCGGCCCTGCGCCCCGGCCGCATGACGGCAGGAATATGGGGGCTGGGTTAAGCGAATGCAAACCATAGTCAAAGGCCGGCCGCCCATCCTTTGTTAACGGCCCTGGGCTCACCATATCGTGGCTAGAAACTCGTGGCTCGAAGGGGCCCATCAGCTAACATGGCATCCATGGCGAAGGCCCCCGGCTATCTCAGCGGCCATTTGCTCGTCGCAATGCCGCACATGCCCGATCCGCGCTTCGCGCGCTCGGTGGTCTATCTCTGCGCCCACACCGCGGATGGCGCGATGGGGCTGATCGTCAACAAGCTGATCGATTCCCTGAGCTTTCCGGACCTGCTCCGCCAGCTCAGCATCGACCCGCCCGACATCTCGGACCGCATCCACGTGCATTTCGGCGGCCCGGTCGAGGCGGCGCGCGGCTTTGTGCTGCATTCGACGGACTATCAACACGACGCCACCATGGTGGTGGACGACCGCTTCGCGTTGACCGCGACCATTGATGTCCTGAAGGCGATCGCCAAGGGCAGCGGCCCGCGCCGGAGCCTCTTGGCGCTCGGCTATGCCGGCTGGGCGCCTGGCCAGCTCGACCAGGAGATCCAGTCGAATGGCTGGCTTACGGTGCCGGCCGATCCCGAGGTCGTGTTCGGCGACGACATCAACTCCGCTTGGCAGCGGGCGATCGCGGGCATCGGGGTCGACCCCTCGAAGCTCGCCTCATCCGCCGGCCGGGCCTGAGGCCAGCCGCTTCTCCACCCGCTCCGCCGCGCGCGGAAACTCAGCCGCCAGCAACGCGTACATCGCGTGGTCGTGCCAGACCCCGTTGATCTTGAGATATTGGCGCGCGAGGCCCTCTTCCCTGAAGCCCCAGCGATCGAGCAGGCGCCGGCTGCGCTCGTTTTCCGGCATGCAGGCGGCCTCGATACGGTGCAGCCCGAGCGGTCCGAAGGCGTGGGCGAGCACGGCGCCGAGCGCCTCGGTCATGTAGCCCTGACCGGCAAAGCGCCTTCCCATCCAATAGCCGACGGTGGCTGACTGGGCGGCGCCGCGCTGCACATTGCCGAGCGTGACACCGCCGAGCAGCCCCTCATCGACCCGGCGGAACAGGAAATAGGCATAGCCGAGATCATCGGCCTCATCGCGCGCGAGCCGACGCAGGCGCCGACGGTAATTGGCACGGCTCAGGCCATCTGCCGCCCAGATCGGCTCCCAGGGCGAGAGGAAGTCGCGCGAGACATTGCGCAGCTCCGCCCAGACCTGCCAATCCCGCGCCAAGGGCTCGCGCAGATAGAGGCGCCGGGTTTCCAGCGTCGGCTCGACCCTTTGCGCGGTTGGCAGCCGAAGCGCCATGCGGCCTACGCCCCCTTGGCGATCACAAAGCGCAGCACCTCGCCCTCCTCGCTGGCGGCCACCAAAACATGGCCCGCCGTGTCGCAGAAGTGGCGGAAATCAATGCGCGCGGCCGGATCGGTCGCCAGCACCTCGATCTCCTCACCCGGCGCCATGGTGCCGAGCACCTTGCGCGCCTTCAAGACCGGCAGCGGGCACTGGAGGCCCCGGACATCCAGCATACGCGGCATCAGCCGAAGCGGCCCCGCACCCGGTCATAGGCCTCGAGCGTATCGATCGGGCCGAGCGCCGCGAGCGAAGGCCGGCTCTCTTTGAACAGGCGGCGCGCGAGGCGCACGACATCTTGAGTTGTGACCTTCTCGATCTGCGCCACGATCTCGGCGGTATCGAGCGGGCGGCCATAGATCAGCATGTGCCGGCCGAGGCGCTCGATGCGGGAAGACGTGCTCTCGAGCGACATCAGAAGGCCCGACTTGAGCTGCGCCCGCGCGCGGGCCAATTCGGCGTCGGTGATCGCCTCGCAGGTCTTCATCATCTCATCCGCCATCACCGGCACGAGCTCTTCGGCATCGTCCGGCGAGGTGCCGGCATAGACGCCGAACGTGCCGCCATCGATGTAGGACGAGGCGAAGGCGAAGACCGCATAGGCGAGGCCGCGCTTCTCGCGCACCTCCTGGAACAGGCGGGACGACATGCCGCCGCCCAGGAGCGTCGAGAACAATTGCAGCGTGGTGAAACTCTCATCGGCGAATGGGATGCCATCGAAGCCGAGGATCAAATGAAGCTGCTCGATGTCGCGCTCGCGCCGCATCTCGCCGCCGCCATAGCGCGCAGGCGGACGACTGTGCGCCACCGCCTTGGGTAGCGCATCGAACGCGCGGGCAGCAAGATCGACGAGGCGCTCATGCTCGAGCCGCCCGGCGCCGACCACGACGAGGCGTGAGGCGGCATAGTGCTCGCCCATGTAGTCGGCCAGCACGCGCCGGTCATAGGCCTCGACTTTCTCCGCCGGCCCGAGAATCGTGCGACCCATCGGCTGGTCGGGAAACGCGACCTCCTGGAAATAATCGAAGATGATGTCGTCCGGCGTGTCGTGCGCCTGCGCGATCTCCTGCACCACCACCTGCTGCTCGCGCTTCAGCTCCTCGGGATCGAACACCGAGTGCTGGAGGATATCGGCCAGGAGATCGACCGCGAGCGACACGTCCTCCTTCATCACCTTGGCGTAATACGCGGTCTGCTCGCGCGAGGTATAGGCGTTGAGATGGCCGCCGACCGCCTCGATCTCCTCGGCGATGCCTTGCGCGGTGCGCCGCTCCGTGCCCTTGAACGCCATGTGCTCCAAGAGATGCGAGACGCCGTTGATCTCGATCCGCTCGTCGCGCGCGCCGACATCGGCCCACACCCCGATCGAGGCGGTCTCGACGCCTGCCATCTCCTCGCTGACAATGCGCAAGCCATTCGGCAGCGTGGTGACCCTAGCGCTCATCGTGCGGCTCCTGCGACATGGGGGCGCGAGGCCGCTTGGCCCGCATGGGCGCGCACAAAGGCCTGGACCTGGGCGAGATCGTTCGGCAGGCGCGTCAGCCGCTCGGGCCGCGTCATCAGGTCGGCGAGACGCTCGGGCAGTTTCGGCTTGAGGCCGATGGCACGCTCGACCGCTTCGGGGAACTTGGCGGGATGCGCGGTTGCGAGGCACACCAGCGGCACCTCTTCTTCCGCTTCAACGGCCGCGGCGATGCCGGCCGCGGTGTGCGGGTCGATCACGATGCCGGTCTCCTTGTAGGTGCGCGCGATCGCTGCGAGGGCCGCGTCATCGTCCGCGCGATGGCCGCGAAACACCTGATGCGCGGCTCGGCGCTCGGCCTCGTCGACCTCGAAGCGGCCG
>VGET01000056.1 GCA_016869195.1 Alphaproteobacteria bacterium
GCCAGTAGATCTTGAGCAGGCGTGTGCGGTGCGCGGCCTGAAGATGACGGAGCAGCGACGGGTGATCGCGCGCGTGCTCTCGGAAGCCTCGGATCATCCCGACGTCGAGGAGTTGCACCGGCGGGCCGCCGCGGTTGATCCGCGCATCAGCCTGGCCACGGTCTACCGCACGCTCCGCCTGTTCGAGGAGATCAATCTGCTCGAACGGCACGATTTTCGCGGCGGGCGCTCGCGCTATGAGCAGCTTGCCGAGGAGCACCATGACCATCTGATCGATCTGGAAAGCGGACAAGTCATGGAGTTTCAGAATTCCGAGATCGAGGCGCTTCAGCGTGCCATCGCCGAGCGCCTCGGCTACCGCCTGGTCGACCATCGCCTCGAGCTCTATGCCGTGCCGCTCGACTCCAAGCGCAAGAAGGGCGACGCCAAGGCGGGCTCCTGATCGGCCGCCGATCAAGCGCCCCATTGCCGCCATGCGCGCCCCCAATTTCATGACCGATATCCGGACCGGCAACCTTGAAGTGCGCCTAGTCCGCTCCGACGATGAGGTGGCGGCGGCGCAGGCGCTGCGCTACCGCGTCTTCTATGACGAGATGCACGCCACGCCCTCGCCCGAGATGGCCGCCGCCAGGCGCGACTTCGACCGCTTTGACGATTTTTGCGACCATCTCGTGGTGATCGATCACGACCGGGGCGATGGCCCTTCGGGGATTGTGGGCACCTATAGGCTGATCCGCCGCTCCGTGGCCGAGCGGCATGGCGGCTTCTATTCGATCGACGAGTTCGATCTCGGTGCTCTGCTCGAGCACAAGGGCGAGCTCTTGGAGCTTGGCCGGAGCTGTGTGGACGAGGGTTACCGCACCGGCACGACCATGCAGCTGCTGTGGCGCGGCAATGCGGCCTATGTGCTCCATTTCGAGGTGCCGCTGATGTTCGGCTGCGCCAGCTTTCACGGCACCGACCCCAAGGTCCACGCCGTGCCGCTTTCCTATCTGCATCACAACCATTTGGCGCCGCCGAGCTTGCGCATGCGGGCGCGCGCCGAGCGCTATGTCAGCATGGACCTGATGCCGAAGGACGCGATCGACATGAAGGCGGCGTTCCGCGAAGTGCCACCCCTGATCAAGGGCTATTTGCGGCTTGGCGGGTTCGTCAGCGACGGCGCCGTGATCGACTATCAGTGGAACAGCGTGGATGTCGGCGTGGTCGTGAAGACCGATCGGGTCTCGCAAAAATACCGTGACCGGCTCACAGCGGAGCATTCGGCCGCGTCATGATCGCCGTTCTTCGTCTGATCCGCCTGTTCGGCTGGATCCTGGCCTGTGCGCCGCTGCAATCGGTGATTCTGCCGCTCAAACTTCCACTGTCGAAGCGGCTGCCACATATTTTCCACCGCGGCTGCTGCCGCATCCTCGGACTGGACGTCGAGCTTTGGGGTGAGCGCTCCAGGGCGCGCCCGACGCTTTTCGTCTGCAACCACACCTCCTATCTGGACATCGTGGCTCTCGGCGGCGTGCTGCCGGGCTCCTTCGTGGCCAAGCGCGAGGTGCGCGGTTGGCCGCTGTTCGGCTGGCTGTCGACACTGCAGCGCACCGTATTCGTCGATCGTCGGCGCGATGCCACGGCCAAGCACCGCGACGAGATGGTCGAGCGGCTCGAAGCTGGCGACAGCATCATCCTGTTCCCAGAGGGCACGAGCAGCGACGGCAACCGCGTACTGCCGTTCAAGAGCGCGTTCTTCAGCATTGCCGAGCGGCCGGTCAAGGGCCAGCCGCTCATCGTGCAACCGATCTCGATCTCCTACACCAGGCTGAACGGCATCCCCATGGGGCGGCGTTTTCGCCCCTATTACGCCTGGTATGGCGACATGGACCTCGCCGGTCACCTTTATGAGATGGCCGGGCTCGGCCGCGCCACGGTCGTCGTCGAGTGCCATCCTCCGGTCACGATCGAGCAATTCAAGAACCGCAAGGAAATGGCGGCCCATTGCGAGCGCGCGGTGGCCGATGGCGTCTCGCGCGCCATCAGCGGCCGGCTCGAGGGCCGGGTGATTCGGGGCCGCGGCATGCGCCGCATGGCCGCCTTGGCCCGCGCCCGGGCCCGGGCTTCGGCCGGGGGCTTGCTTGACAGGATGGGAAGCGCGGTTGGTAAAGTGCCACCGCGGCGTCCGCAGGACGAGCGCCGCGCCGCTGGCGCGCCAGAGCCGCCGCCCGGCACGGGCGAGTCCGGCAGAGGATGACGGTGCCTAAGCGCCTTTTCGTGAAGACCTATGGCTGCCAGATGAACGTCTACGACTCAGCGCGTATGACGGAGGTTCTGGCGCCGATCGGCTACGAACCGGTATCGACGCCGGACGAAGCCGACATGGTCATTCTCAACACCTGCCACATCCGCGAAAAGGCTGCGGAGAAGGTCTATTCCGAGCTCGGCCGCCTGGCCTTGCTGAAGCGCGAGCGGGCGGCCGAGGGACGAAAGTTCATGGTCGCGGTCGCCGGCTGCGTTGCCCAGGCCGAAGGCGAAGAGGTGCGACGCCGGGCGCCGGTGGTCGATCTCGTGCTCGGCCCCCAGGCCTATCACCGCCTGCCCGAGATGGTGACGCGCGTGACGCGCGCCGGCGGCGGCGTGGTCCAGACTGACTTTCCGGTCGAATCCAAGTTCGATCATTTGCCGGAAGAAACCCTGACGGGCGTGGAGGGGCGCGGCATCTCCTCGTTCCTCACCATCCAGGAAGGGTGCGATCGGTTCTGCACCTTCTGCGTCGTGCCCTATACGCGGGGCGCCGAGGTCTCGCGCCCGGTGAGCGAGATCGAGGCCGAGGCGCGACGGCTGGTCGCGCTCGGTGCACGCGAGATCACCTTGCTTGGCCAGAACGTCAACGCCTATCACGGCCTTTTGCCGGATGGCTCGCCCGCTTCGCTGGCCGTGCTGGTCGAACGGTTGGCCACGATCGATGGCCTCCAGCGCATCCGCTACACCACCTCGCACCCGCTCGACATGCGCGAGGATCTGATCGCGGCGCATCGCGATGTCGAGGCGCTCATGCCCTTCCTTCATCTGCCGGTGCAATCCGGCTCGGACCGCATTCTCGCGGCGATGAACCGGCGCCATACCGTCGATGACTATCGGCGCTGGATCGACAAGCTGCGCGCCGCCCGGCCCGACATCGCGCTGTCGTCCGATTTCATCGTGGGCTATCCGGGCGAACGCGAGACCGATTTCGAAGCGACGCTCGCGCTGGTCGACGAGATCGGCTTTGCCCAGGCTTACTCCTTCAAATACAGCGCGCGTCCCGGCACGCCGGCGGCCGCCCTGCCCGATCAGCTGGCGGATGAGGTCAGGACCGCGCGCCTCGAGCGGTTGAACGACCGTCTCAAGTCGCACATGCTGGCCTTCAATCGCGGACTCGTCGGACGCACGGTCGATGTGCTGTTCGAGCGCGTCGGGCGCCGCGAAGCGCAGCTGGTTGGGCGCACGCCCTACGGCCAATGGGTGCACGTGCCGGCGCCGCGTGCGCTGATCGGCGTCGTGACGTCGGTCGTGATCGAAGATGCCGCGCTCAACAGCCTGAGCGGCAGGCTGGCCTCGTCGATTGCGCCGACGGCGGATTTCTTTGGCGCCCGCGCATGAAGCGCTCGTCCCCGCGCACGCCCGATACCGAATCGAGCCATCTGCGCTTCGCCGACAACAAGCTTTTGCCCGCCCTCTTCGGCGCGCATGATCGCAACCTCGCCAAGATCGAGCAGGCGCTCGGCGTGACCTTGAGCTCGCGCGGCAACGAGGTCGCGATCAGCGGGCCGGAGGAAGAGGCGCAGGCCGCCGGGGCGGTGTTGCGTTCGCTTTATGATCGGCTCGCGCGCGGCCAATCGGTTGGCAGCGGCGAGGTCGAGGCGGCGCTTCGGCTGGCGCGCGACGGCGCGAGCGGCCGGCCGGCACGCGACAGCTCGAGCCTCGATCAGGTAAGCGTAATCGAGACGCGGCGGCGCTCGATCACCACGCGCTCGGTCGCCCAGGCGCGCTATGTCGAGGCAATGCGCAACCACGAGCTCGTGTTCGGGCTCGGGCCGGCCGGCACGGGGAAGACCTATCTCGCGGTCGCGGTCGCTGTGTCGATGTATCTCTCCGGCCAGGTCGATCGCATCGTGCTCTCGCGGCCCGCGGTCGAGGCCGGTGAGCGCCTCGGCTTTCTGCCCGGTGATATTCGCGAGAAGGTCGATCCGTATTTGCGCCCGCTCTATGACGCGCTCCACGACATGATGCCGGCGGATGCGGTCGCCAAACGGCTCGAGGCGCGCGAGATCGAGATCGCGCCGCTCGCCTTCATGCGCGGGCGCACGCTGGCCAACGCTTTCATCATCCTCGATGAGGCGCAGAACACGACGCCGGTGCAGATGAAGATGTTCCTGACCCGCATGGGCGAGAACGCGCGCATGGTAGTGACCGGCGACCTGTCGCAGATCGATCTGCCGGCCGGCACCGGCTCCGGCCTTAAGGACGCGCTGATTACGCTCGAAGGCATGCCGGGCGCAGCCTTCGTGCATTTCTCCCATGCCGACGTCGTGCGCAATCCGCTGGTCACGCGCATCGTGCGCGCCTATGAGGCGGAGGAAAAGGCGCGGGCCGACGCAGGCGATGATGGCGGGAGGGAGCGCCGCCGCCGGTGACAAGCGAACCAACCAGGGGCGACAATTGGCGCGCGCTGCAGGCGGAGCGGGCGCTGCTCTCATCAAGTGCCATTCGCGCACTTGCCGAGGAGCGTTGGAACCGCGCGCGTCCCTGGCTCGATTGGCCGCTGATCGCCGCCTTCGTACTTGCCATGACGGCGCTGTTTGCCCCACTCAGCACCGGCCACATCGCCATCCCGCCGGCCGATTCGATCGCAAGCCAGACGATCCGCGCCGAGCGCGCGGTCAGCGTGATCGATGAAGCGGCGACCGCCTTGAAGCGCGAGCAGGCGGCAAGCGCGGTGCGGCAGCAATTCAACCATGATCCGGATGCTTTGGTCGCACGCCGGGCCGAGGTGAGCGCGGCCTTCGCGGACCTCGTGGCACGGCGCGGGCAAAGCGAACTCACATCTGAGCAGAAACGCGCGCGCTTCGAGGCTGAGCTCGGCAGCCCGGTCAATGCGAGCGTGTTCGAGCGGCTTGAGGCGCTGCCCGATCCGACCGAGGCGGGCGCCGCGCTCGCCTTCTTTCTCGATCCACTGCTCAATCGCATGATCGTCGCCGATCGCGCGCTCTTGCCGCGGAGTGGCGCGATCGACCTGAGGCGGACTGATCAGCCGAACGCTCTGCCGCTCTATGATCTCGGCACCGTGCTCGATCAGGAGGAGGCGTGGCGGCTGATGCGCGCGCGCGCGGCCGAGGCGCCCTATGGCGCGGCCAAGGGCCTGCGTACCTGGATCACCGAGACCGCCTTGGCTCTGGTAAAGCCCAATCTCCGTCCCGATGAGGCGACGACCAGCACAATGCGTGTGGCTGCGTCGGATGCGGTGGACCCGGTCATGATGCGCATCGGCCGCGGCGAGGTCATCGTGCGCGAGGGCGATCGGGTGAGCCCGGAGGATCGTGCCCGCCTGCACGCGCTCGATGAAGCCAATGCGGCGCGCCTCTCCTGGGTCGACAGCGTCGCATTCGCCGCGCTCCTGGCCGGCCTCATCGGGCTCGGCGCATATTTTTATGCGCGTGCGCGGGAGCCATTGCGCGTATCACGCAAGACCGCCTATCTCACGCTCTCCTCCACGCTCGCGGCGGCGGTGAGCGCGTTGGCCGTGTGGTTTGCGGGGCGCGCGCTGGCCGATCTGTTCCAGCTCGACCCGACCATGGCGGCGCTTTTGAGTCCGGTCGCGCTTGGCACGGTCCTGGTTGCGCTCCTCGTCAATGTGCGCACGAGCCTGCTCGTCGGCATCACGCTTGCGCTGCTCGTGACCTATCGAGCCGACGCCGGTATCTGGGTCGCCGGCTATCACCTGATCGGCGTGCTGGTCGCTGGCATCATGGCGCAACGCGCGCGGCAGCGTGTCGATCTCTTGAAGGTCGGCCTCGCGGTTGGCCTCTCTCAAGCGGTTGCGAGCCCGGCGGTGCTCACACTCGGCGGTGCCGTGCCGAATGTCGATTACTTGATCGCGGTCGCCTTCGGCCTGGTCTCAGGCGGCCTGGTTGCAATTGCCGCGATCGGCCTCCTCCCGCTGTTCGAACATGTGTTCGATGAGACCACCGACTTTCGGCTGATGGAGCTGGCCTCGCTCGGCCACCCGACCCTGAAGAAGCTCGCGCTTCATTCGCCCGGCACCTACCACCACTCGGTGATGATCGCCAATCTCACCGAAGCTGCGGCTGAGGCGATCGGTGCGAACGGCCTCAAATGCCGCGTCATGGCGCTCTATCACGACATCGGCAAGGCCGAGCGACCGGCCTATTTCATCGAGAACCAGCGCGACGGCAACATCCACGATTCGCTCGCGCCCTCGGTTTCGGCGCGCATCATCTTCGCGCACATCACCGATGGCATTGCGCTCGCGCGCAAGCATCGGCTCGGGCGCCCGGTGATCGACGCGATCACTCAGCACCAGGGCACGACCCTGTTGAAGGCCTTCTATCAGAAGGCGGTGGAGCGCGCGGGCGGCGCTGAGTCCGTCGATGAATCCGAGTTCCGCTATCCGGGTCCGAAGCCACGCACCCGTGAATCCGCGATCATCATGCTGGGTGATTCGGTTGAGGCCGCAACCCGCGCGCTCAGGAACCCGAGCCCCGCGGAAGTTCGCACGCGCGTCGGCCGGGTCATCGCCGAGAAGCTCGAAGACGGCCAGCTGTCGGATTGCGCACTCACACTTGGCGATCTCGCCAAGGTCGAGGAGGCGTTCACGCGCGTGCTGGTCCTGGGGGTGTATCATGGCCGGATCGAATATCCGCCGGTCCGCGCGCAGGCCGAAATCGAGGCGGGCGGCTGGCAGCCGGCGGATCAAGAAGAAAGGCGTCATGATCGAGATCAGAGTGGCGGACGCGGCGTGGCGGAGCGCGCTTCCTGATATGCGCGCGCTCAGCCGTCGGGCGGTCGAGGCGGCGCTGGCGGTTGCGCCACCATTGCCGGCCGGTCCGAAGGCCGAGCTCTCACTTCTGTTCGCGAATGATGAGGCGATGCGCGCGTTGAACAGAGACTTTAGAGGCAAGGACAAGTCGACCAACGTGTTGGCCTTCGCCAATCTGGATGTCGTCGATGGCGCGACGCCGGTGGCGCCGGGCGATCAGGTCATGCTGGGCGATGTCGTGCTCGCCCTCGAGACGGTGCGGAACGAAGCGGTCAAGGCGCGCAAGCCGCTTGGCCACCACGTGTCGCACCTGATCGTGCACGGCGTGTTGCATCTATTGGGCTTCGACCATCAGAAGGCGAGGGAGGCACTAGCAATGGAGGCGCTCGAACGGGCGGCTCTGGCTCGGCTCGGTATCGATGATCCCTATGAGGCGGCGCAGCCGCTCCGCACCACGCGGGGCCGGCGGCCGGTCATGGCATGAGCGACACCCACGGTCGCTCCGGCGACGACGACGAACGCGGCGAATCCCCTTTATCGCGCACGCTCGGCACGCTGTTTCGCGCGGTTGGCATCGGGCGCGACGAAGCCACCAATTGGCGCGACGCGCTCAAGGAAGTCATCACCGAAGAAGACGATATCGCCGACAACATCAATCCGGAGGAGCGGCGCCTTCTCCTTCGCCTCATCCGCTTCTCGAGCCGCACGGTTGAGGACGCCATGGTGCCGCGGCCCGACATCGTCGCGGTCGAGGAGGGGGCGAGCCTCGATGATGTGCTGGCGCTGGTGCGCACGCACGGCCACACGCGCATGCCGGTGTTTCGCGAGTCGCTCGATGACATCGTCGGCATGGTCCATCTGCGCGACGTGATCGGCTTCTGGGGCGGCGACACGCCGTTCTCGCTCAAGGAGATCGCGCGCAAGATCCTGTTCGTGCCCTCGTCGATGCCGGCGATTCAATTGCTTTCCCAAATGCGCGCCTCGCGCACCCACATGGCGATCGTGGTCGACGAATATGGCGGCACCGATGGCATCGTGACGATCGGCGACCTCGTGGAGGAGATCGTCGGTCAGATCGAGGACGAGCACGATGTCGCCGAAGCACCCGAGATCGTGGCGCTGCCGGATGGCGGCTTCGAGGCTGATGCCCGCGCGGGCGTCGAGGCGCTTGAAGAGCGGCTCGGCCTCGATCTGCTGGACGAGGAAGAGGCGGAAGACATCGAGACGCTGGGCGGCCTCGTGGCTGATCTCGCCGGCCGTGTGCCGCGCCGGGGCGAGCGCATTCGCCACCCGCTCGGCATCGTCTTCGAAGTGCTCGATGCCGACCCGAGGCGGATCAAGCGCCTCCGCGTGCGCCGCGAGGGCGAGGCGAACCCGCCCAAGGCGTGACGCTCGTCTCCACGCTCGATCGTGCGAGCCATTGGCTCACGGCCTTCGCCCCCAAGGTTGCGGCGCTCAGAGGCTGGCGCCGAATCATCGTTGCGCTGTTGCTCGGCGTTTCGCTTGCGGCCACCATGCCGCCGGTTCATGCGCTGCCGCTTTTTCCGGTCGCGCTCACCGGGCTCCTGTGGCTGATCGGGGGCTCGCGCTCGCTGTTTTCTGCCTTTGCAACCGGCTGGTGGTTCGGCCTCGGCTTCTTCATCGCGGGGCTTTATTGGATCGGCTTCGCGCTGATGACCGATCCGGAGCGCTATGGCTGGCTGGTCGTGCCGGCGGTGGTCGGTGTCTCGGCCGGGCTCGCGCTCTTCTTCGCCATCTCAGCGCTCATCCTCCGCATCTTGAGGCTGGAAGGCATTTGGGGCGTGCTTGCCTTCGCCTCGGTCTGGGGCGCGCAGGAATGGATTCGCGGCCATATCCTTTCGGGTTTTCCGTGGAACCTTGCGGGCTCGGCCTTCAGCCTCTCGGTCGCGATGAACCAGCTGGTCGCGCTCATCGGCGCCTATGGCGCGAGCCTCGTGCTGGTCTTCGCCGGCGCGCTGCCCGCCTTGGCCTCGAGTTCAGGCCCATGGTCGCGCCGGCTCGCGCTGCCGAGCATGATCGTGCTGCTGTTCGTTGTCTGGCTCGGCGGCACGATCCGGCTCGCCGGCGCGCCCGACCCGGCGACCGACGATACGAACGTCATGCTGCGCCTCGTGCAGCCCAACATCTCTCAGCAAGAAAAGTGGCGCGGTGATGCGCGCGGCGAAATCGTCGCGCGCCATTTGGATCTGACCAAGGCACCGTCGGCGACCCCGATCTCGCTCGTCATCTGGCCCGAGGCCGCGATGCCGTTCGTGCTTGACGAGGATCCGGCGGTGCCGCGCTATCTGGCTGAGTCTGTGCCGGCGGGCGCGCTCCTGCTCACCGGCGCGCCACGACGCGAACTCGATGACGGCGACGTGCGACGCGCCTGGAACAGCGTGCACGCCATCAGCGCCGACGGCCGGATGATCGCACGCTATGACAAGCATCATCTCGTGCCGTTCGGCGAATATGTGCCGCTCCGCAAGCTGTTCGGCTTCGAGAAGATCACCGCCGGCTCGCTCGATTTCAGCGAGGGCCCCGGGCCAGCCACTATGTCCCTGCCCGGCATCCCGCCGCTCTCACCGCTCATTTGCTATGAGGGGATTTTTCCTGACGGCGTCATTGCGCGGGATGGCCCGCGACCGGAATGGCTCCTCAACATGACGAACGATGGCTGGTTCGGAATCAGCTCGGGGCCTTACCAGCATCTGGCCTCGGCCCGCTTGCGCGCCATCGAGCAAGGCGTGCCGATGGTGCGTGTCGCCAATACCGGAATTTCGGTGGTGGTCGATTCGTTCGGGCGTGAGCGCGCGCGCCTCGGGCTCGATCGGTCGGGCGTGATCGATCAGCCATTGCCGAACGCCCTCGCCTCACCGCCGCCCTATGCCGTGGTCGGCGACTGGCCGTTCTACGGGCTACTGATTGCCGCATTCGGCGCGGCGCTTCGCAAGTGCTGGCAGGTGATGCGCCGGGAGCGCAGCAAGAGAACCTAAATTCCATCGACTTATTTTATTGATCTTATTTCCTGTTCTTTTCACCCAATTGACATTGTAGATTGCGTGCGGTTGGCGGGACTGCTATCGAGAATCAACTTCTCGTGATCGAACAACCGAGTGCCGGACGGCTGAACGGCAGCCCATCGGCATGGACCTTGGAATGGCGCTTCAACCAAATCCAGTTGACATACATGTCGGCAGGCGGCTGCGGCTCCGCCGTACCTTGCTGGGCTACAGCCAGGAGAAGCTCGGCAGCCTGCTCGGCCTGACCTTTCAGCAGGTCCAGAAGTATGAGCGGGGCACCAACCGAATCGGCTCGAGCCGCCTCTACAAGATCTCAAGCGTGCTCGATGTGCCGGTGTCGTATTTCTTCGAGGGCTTCGAAGAGGCCGAGGGTGGGGTGGCCAAGGCTGCACTTCCATCCGGCCTCGCCGAGGAGCCGGCGCCGTTCGAGGCGAGCCCGATGGATCGGCGCGAGACGCTCGAGCTCGTACGTGCCTATTACAGGATCGAGGATCCACTGGTGCGCCGACGTGTATTCGAATTGATCAAATCGCTTGGCCCAGCCCGTGTGGCGGGCGAGCCACAGGGCGTGTCCGGCGCCGCCTCCGAAGAATCTCCGCCGACGCCTTCCGACGCTTGACCCGCCTTGGGCCGCGCGACCATAGTGCGGCCTTCCTCGACCACCGGCGCATATCCGCTGGGCCGCAGGCCCGCCGGTCGTCGGCCGTTTCCTATTCGCAGCATCGGGGGCCCGCGTGTCACTGAAGAATTACCTGTTCACCAGCGAATCCGTTTCCGAGGGCCACCCCGACAAAGTGTGCGATCGCATCTCTGACGCGGTCGTCGATGCTTATTTGACGGCCGATCCCTATGCGCGGGTCGCGTGCGAGACGCTGGTCACCACCAATCGCATCGTGCTGGCCGGCGAGACGCGGGGACCGGCCAGCATCACCAAGGATCGGCTGGAAGACGTGGCGCGCGAGTGCGTGCGCCAGATTGGCTATGAGCAGGAAGGCTTCCACTGGGCGCGGGCCCATGTCGATGTCTACGTTCATTCGCAGTCAGCCGACATCGCGGTCGGTGTTGATGCCGCCGGCAACAAGGACGAGGGCGCGGGCGATCAGGGCATCATGTTCGGCTATGCCTGCCGCGAGACCGAGGTCTACATGCCGGCGCCGCTGCATTTCTCGCATGCGATCCTGCGCTCGCTCGCCGAGGCGCGCCACTCCGGCGCCGAGCCCGGCCTGGGGCCAGACGCCAAGAGCCAGGTCACGCTCGAATACCGTGATGGTAAGCCGGTGCGCGCGACCTCGATCGTGGTCTCCACCCAGCACGCCGCTCATCTGTCGCAGGATGATGTGCGCGAGATCGTCCGGCCGCACGTGCTCAACGTGCTGCCCAAGGGTTGGATGTGCCCGGAGAAGGAATTCTACGTAAACCCGACCGGCCGATTCGTGATTGGCGGACCCGATGGCGATTCGGGGCTCACGGGACGGAAGATCATCGTCGACACCTATGGTGGCGCGGCGCCCCATGGCGGCGGCGCGTTCTCGGGCAAGGACCCGACCAAGGTGGACCGCTCGGCCGCCTACGCCGCGCGCTATCTTGCGAAGAACATTGTCGCCGGCGGCTGGGCCGATCGCTGCACCATCCAGCTCTCCTATGCGATCGGCGTGGCCAAGCCGCTCTCGGTCTATGTCGACACGCATGAAACCGGCAAGGTCGACGAGCAGAAGCTCTCGAAGGCGCTGATCAAGGCGATGGACCTGTCGCCGCGCGGCATTCGCGAGCACCTCAAGCTGAACCGGCCGATCTATGCGCGCACCTCGTCCTACGGGCATTTCGGTCGCGCGCCTGACCCCGATGGCGGTTTCTCGTGGGAGCGGCTCGACCTGATCGAGCGGCTGAAGAGCGAGCTTCACTGAGCGCACCTATCGGCGGCATCCTGGCGGCGTGAGCGAGGTTCAGCGCTTCGTCTACGGGCGGCGTCGCGGTCACAAGCTGAGGCAGGGGCGGCTTCAGCGGCTGGAAGAGCTGTTGCCGTGCCTGGAGCTGAGCCTGCCCGAAACGCCGGACGCCCCGGTTCAGCCGCTTGGCCTGTTTCCACCGGGAACGCGCGAGGTCTGGCTCGAGATCGGCTTCGGGGCCGGCGAGCATCTGATCGCCCAAGCCAAGGCGCATCCCGAGATCGGCTTCATCGGCTGCGAGCCCTTCATCAACGGCGTGGCGAGCCTCGTTCAGCACGCCGGCGAGGAAGACCTCGGCAACATTCGTGTCTATCGGGATGACGCCCGACTGTTGCTGCACCGCCTGGCGCCGGCCTCGATCGGGCGGATGTTCATCCTTTACCCCGATCCCTGGCCCAAGACCCGCCATCACAAGCGGCGCATCGTCGGTCCTTCGACCCTCGATCGTTTCGCGGCCGTGCTTGCGGATGGCGCCGAGCTTCGCCTCGCCACCGACCATGCCGACTATGCCCGATGGATGCTGCGATCCCTGACATCCCATCGGGCGTTTCGTTGGCTGGCCAAAGGCACGGCTGACTGGCGCGACCGCCCGGTTGACTGGCCCGCCACGCGCTATGAAGCGAAGGCCCTCCGCGCCGGTCGAAAACCTTTCTATTTCCGCTTCGAGCGCGTGGCCCGTCCGGCCTCGGGAGCCGGAAACGGGGCAGATTGGCCTTGAAAGCCCGGGTTGCGGCGCGTATTTTCGCGCTGTGGTTTTTGACAGACTTGGCGGTCGGGACGGGGTGGGCGGTGGCCCACTTTTTTGTTTGGCCCGCAACCGCTGATGCCGCGCGGGATCGATGCGACCGACGCAGAGGATCGAGGAATTGATCAGCCCAAGCCTCGCCGCCATGGGATACGACGTTGTGCGGGCGAGACTTTCAGGACGCGACCGGCCGGTGCTGCAGGTCATGATCGAGCGCAATGACCGCCAGCCGATGACGGTGGAGTCTTGCGCCGAGGCGAGCCACGCGATTTCCGCCATCCTCGACGTGGAGGACCCGATTCGCGGCGCCTATGTGTTGGAGGTGAGCTCGCCCGGCATCGATCGGCCGCTGGTGCGGCTGGCGGATTATGAGCGGTTCGCCGGTCATGTGGCGCGCCTCGAACTGGCCGCGCCGATCAACGGGCGGAAGCGTTTTCGCGGGCGGCTTATGGGGATAGAGGGCGAGACGATCCGCCTGATCGACGATGATGGGCTTGGGGCGGCGATCGATCTGCCCTTCGCGGCGATCGAGAAGGCCAAGCTCGTATTGACCGATGAGCTGATTGCGGCGACGCGGGCGGAAAGCAAGGCATAGAGGCGAATGATGGAAACCGTGGGACTGGCCCGGTTCGAGCTTCTCCAGGTGGCTGACGCGGTGGCCCGCGAAAAGGGCATCGACCGCGACCTTGTGCTCGATGCCATGGAGCAGGCGATCACCCATGCGGGTAAGCGCAAATACGGCCAGGAGCACGACATACGCACCGAAATCGATCGCAAGACCGGTGAGATCCGGCTCATGCGCTTCCTCGAGGTGGCCGATCCGATCGCCAATGAGGCGACCCAGATCGACCTCAAGACCGCGCAGGAGCGCAACCCGGCTGCCGAGGTCGGTGACTTCCTTGCCGACCCGCTGCCGCCGATCGATTTCGGCCGCATCGCCGCGCAGACCGCGAAGCAGGTGATCGTGCAGAAGGTGCGCGAGGCTGAGCGGGCGCGCCAATATGAGGAATACAAGGATCGCGTGGGCGAGATCGCGAGCGGCTTGGTCAAGCGCAGCGAGTATGGCGGCCTGACGGTTGATCTCGGCCGCGCCGAGGCGGTCGTCCGCCGCGAAGACCTGCTGCCGCACGAGAAATATCGCAATGGCGACCGGGTGCGCGGCTACATCTATGACGTTCGCCGTGAGCCCCGCGGGCCGCAGATCTTCATGTCACGCACCCATCCGCAGTTCATGGCGAAGCTGTTCGCGCAGGAGGTGCCGGAAATCTATGACGGCATCATCGAGATCAAGGCGGTGGCGCGCGATCCCGGCAGCCGCGCCAAGATCGCGGTCATCTCGCGCGATTCCGGCATCGATCCGGTTGGCGCCTGCGTCGGCATGCGTGGCTCGCGCGTCCAGGCGGTGGTGAGCGAGCTTCAGGGCGAGCGCATCGACATCATTCAGTGGTCGGGCAATCCCGCCACCTTCATCGTGAACGCGCTGGCGCCGGCCGAGGTGAGCAAGGTGGTGCTGGACGAGGATTCGCGACGCGTCGAGGCCGTGGTGCCGGATGATCAGCTGAGCCTGGCGATCGGTCGGCGCGGCCAGAATGTCCGGCTCGCCTCGCAATTGACCGGCTGGAGCGTCGATATCCTGACCGAGGCGGAAGAGTCTGAGCGCCGGCAGGAGGAGTTCCGCAGCCGCTCGCGCATGTTCATCGAGGCGCTGGACGTCGACGAGGTCATTGCCCATCTGCTGGTGACCGAAGGTTTCTCGACCGTCGAGGACGTCGCCTTCGTGTCGATCTCGGACCTCGCCTCGGTCGAAAGCTTCGATGAGGAGATCGCGGGCGCGCTGCAGGAGCGCGCGAAGGAATATCTCGCGGAGCAGGAAGCGCGCTTGACCGCACGTTGGCGCGAGCTCGGTGTTGACGAGGCGGTCGCGGCGCTGCCGGATCTGAGCGCTGCCATGCTGGTTCGCCTGGGCGAGAAGAATATGAAGACGCTGGATGATGTGGCCGACCTCGCGGGCGATGAGCTGATCGAACTGCTCGGCGACCTCGCGCCAAATGCCGAAGAGGCCAACGCCATCATCATGGCGGCGCGGGCGCATTGGTTCCCCGAGGGCACGGGCGGCGACGGTGTAACGGAGGCCACGAAATCCGCATGATGGCGGCGACTGCAATCGAGCCGAAACCGGGCTCGTGCCGGCGCGCACCCGCCGGCGAGGGCGAACGGCGTTGCCTCGTTACGCGCGAGGCGGCGCCGCGCGAGGGGCTCGTGCGCTTCGTGATTGGCCCGGAGGGCGGGGTCGTGCCGGACGTGGCGGAGCGTTTGCCTGGCCGCGGCCTCTGGGTCAGCGCCACTCGCGCGGCCATCGAGACGGCGGCGACTAAGGGTCTGTTCGCCAAGGCGGCCAAGGCACCGGCCCGCGCGCCGGCGGACTTAGCCGACCAGGTTGAGCGGTTGCTGCTGGAACGCGCGCTCGGGCTGCTCGGCTTCGCGCGGCGGGCGGGCGCCTTGGTGTACGGGTTCGAGCGGGTGACGGCGCGGCTTGAGGCGGTTGGTGTTGCCGTCTTGATCGAGGCAGCGGATGCGGCGCCCGAGAGCGCGGCCAAGATGAGCGCGCGCGCCGGTGCGTGCCGCATCGTGCGCCTGTTCTCGCGGGACGAGCTTGGTGGCGCCTTGGG
>VGET01000057.1 GCA_016869195.1 Alphaproteobacteria bacterium
GCTCTATGGCGGCGATGAGGAGCTGCTCCGGCCGCTGCGTATCGACAGCGTCGGCCTCGCCTATGGGTACGCCACGCAGGCGCTCGGCTTTCGCATCAATCGCCACGAGGGCAAGCTCACCGGCCTCGCCGCCTATGGCAAACCCAGTGCCTTCGAGCGCATCGCCGCGCACTTCAGGGTCGATGAGCACGGCCAGGTGCGAAGCGATTTTGCCAGCAATCCGGCGCTCAAGCAGTTCATGGTTGAGACCGCGTCAGGGGTTTCGCGCGAGGACATGGCAGCTTCGATCCAGGCCGTGCTCGAGCACTTCGTCCTGGCCTCGGTGCGCCATCTGTTGGAGCGGCACAGGCTGCGTCACCTTGGCCTCGCCGGCGGCGTGTTCGCCAATGTCAGGCTCAACCAGCGTCTCGCCGAGGAAACCGGGGTCGATGAGGTGTTTGTCTACCCGGCGATGAGCGACCAGGGCCTCCCCGCCGGCGGCGTGCTGCAGTTTCTGTTGGAGCGCGATGGGCTCGAGCGCTGGCTCGGGCAACGCTATCGGCTCGACCATCTCTATCTCGGCCGGGATTTTGACGCTTCAGCTGACGCAGCCCTCGGCGGCACGCCGGGGCTCAAGAAGATTGCCGACGACGCAGTGGAGACCACCGCGCAGCTGTGCGCGGCGGGCAAGGTGGTCGGGCTCTATACCGGCGGCATGGAATACGGCCCGCGGGCGCTGGGTGCGCGCAGCATCATGGCGGGACCGGCCGACGCCTCGATCAACGATTCGCTCAACCAGCGCCTCGCGCGCTCGGAGTTCATGCCATTTGCGCCGGTCGTGGCGGCGGAGGATGCCGACACGGTGTTCCACCTCCCGGCTGCATCTCGCTACGCCACGCGCTTCATGACCATCACCTGTAAGGTGCGCGAGGAATGGCGCACACGTATTCCTGCAGTGGTGCATGTCGACGGTACGGCGCGGCCGCAGCTGATCGAGCGCGCGGTCAACCCGACCTATTATGACATCGTGAAGCGCTATCAAGCGCTCACCGGCCTGCCGGTCATGATCAACACGAGCTTCAACGTGCATGAGGAGCCGATCATCAACACGCCGGCCGAATGCGCGCGTGCGCTGCTGGACGACCGCATCGACTATGTCGCGACGCGACGCGGCGTCTATGCCCGCTTATGAGCGCCTTCAGCCCGACAGAGCAAAAACACCGAGCGCGTGCCGCTCGTGATCTCGCGTCGCAAGACCCGGTAGCCGGCGGCCTCGACGATTCGGACAAGCTTGCGCAAGGGATAGTCGCGCCAGCCGATCTCCCAGCGATGATTTTCCCAGGAATCGCCCCTCGGCGCGGGAAAGCGCCTCAGGAAATGCAGCTTGCGGAAGAGGTTGACGCGCGGCCGGTGCGGGTTGAGATGAAGCGAGAGGCCGAGCTGCGGCCCCTCATAAGGCACCGAAAGCACGAGGTAGGGCGCCCCGGTCGCGCGCAGCGCGGCCAGAACGGGCGGCACCTCGGAGAACGCAAGATGCTCCAGAGTCTCGCAACAGAGAATGGCGTCGAAACCGTTCAGCCTCGCAGGCTCGAGTGCGCGGAGGTCGGCCTTGATGTGCGCCACCGCGCCATCCCGCGGCGCGTCGCCCGCATGATCGAGCGTGGTCACCTCGTAGCCCGCATTGCTGAGCATGGCGGTGACCAGGCCGAGATAAGGCCCGATCTCGAGCACCCGCTTGACGTTCAGGGGCGTCAGCAGCGCCACCTGCAGCCATTGATGGACGATCCGCTTCTCACTGTAGTAGGCATGCCAGCCTTGAGGGCTGCGCGGCGTGGGCTCGTGATTGGGCATGAAGGGATTCGGGATTGGCCGATGGCAGAGAATTGCGAGCATAGCGGAACGTTAAGGGGCGCGCGACGCGCATGCTGATCAGCACGGAATTGTGGCTCATCGCGGCGGCGGTCGGGGCTTGCGCCCTGCCGATCACCATGTTCCTCACCGGGCGCGTGCGCAAATACCTGCTGAGCCAGGGCATCCTGGATGAGCCGGGCGAGCGCTCGAGCCACACGGTGCCGACGCCGCGCGGCGCGGGCCTTGCCGTGGTGCCGGTCACCATCGTCGCGCTCGGCGTGTTGCTCACGACCGGTGCGATCTTCGCCGGCATCGCCGGCTGGATGATCATCGCCGGCATGGCGGTGCTCGCCACGATCTCGTGGATGGACGATCAGCGGGGCTTGAGCCCGCTCGTCCGTTTGATTGCGCAGGCCGGCTGGGTGGTGCTCGGTCTTTGGACGCTTCCCGGCGATCGCATGATCTTCAACGGCGCTTTGCCGCTGATCGTCGATCACGTGATCGTTGCCGTGCTTTGGCTCTGGTTCGTCAACGTCTTCAATTTCATGGACGGCATTGATGGCCTCGCGGGGACCGAAACCGTGACCATCGGCATCGGCCTCGTGCTGGTCGCGCTGATTCAGCCGGTGCTGTTTTCGCTCGGCAGCATCGGCTTCGTACTGGCCGGCGTCGGGGCCGGCTTCCTGCTGTGGAACTGGCCGCCCGCGCGGATTTTCCTCGGGGATGTCGGCAGCGTGCCGCTCGGCTATCTGATCGGCTGGGTGCTCATGTGCCTCGCGGTCCAGGGCGCCTGGACCATCGCGCTCATCCTGCCGGCCTATTATCTCGGCGATGCCACGCTGACGCTAATCCTGCGGCTCAAGCGCGGCCAACGCATCTGGCAGGCGCATCGCGACCACTTCTACCAGAAGGCCGTGCGCGGCGGCATGAGCCATCGCCAGGTCACGATGCGCATCGTGTTCCTCAATATTGCGCTGATCGGCTTTGCGGCGGTCGCCGCGATCGGGCCTGATGGCGGCTATGTTGGCCTGGCCGGCGCGGTCATCTTTGTTGGCCTGCGTCTGTGGTATTTTGGCCGGCGACTCAAGGAACCCGGCATTGGCCATTAGGTTTCCGCGCATCAATCGCACCTACGCCGTCGCGGTGCACGACGTGCTGGTGGCGGCTGCTGCCTTCGTGCTCGGTCTCCTGCTGCGCCATGGTGCCGACAATTTCGGCGCCGCCACCACGGGCTTCATCGTCGAAGGCCTGCTGCTTTTCACGGGAATCGCCGTCGTTGTGTTCTGGCGCACCCGCATCTACCGGGCGCTCTGGCGCTATTGTTCGCTCCGCGACGTGATCGAGCTGGTCAAGGCGGCGAGCCTCGTCGTCCTGATCTTCCTGCCGGTGCTGTTCGCGGTGACCCGGCTCGAGGACTTCCCGCGCTCGAGCCTGGTCATCATCTGGATTCTTCTGATGCTGCTTCTGATCGGGCCGCGCGTGGCCTATCGCGCGCTGGTCGAGCGCAGCATGGCGGGACTGTTCGAGCGAGCCGAGCAGGCGCGCGTGCCGGTGCTTTTGATTGGTGCAGGCACGGCGGCCGATGAGTTCATCCGCTCGACCACGAGCGGCGGCTCGAGCGGCTATCGCGTGGTCGGCCTATTGGATGACGACCCGAAGAAGAAGGGCGCGAACATCCGGGGCGTGCGCGTGTTCGGCACGCTCGACATGCTGCCGGATGCGCTGCGCAAGCTGAAGCGCCAGGCGCTCCGCCCGCAACGCCTGATCCTGACCGATGAGCAGCTCTCGCCCGACAAGGTTCGTGCGCTGCTCGTGGCGGCCGATGGCTCCGGCCTTGCCTTCGCGCGCCTGCCACGCCTGACCGACTTTCGCACCGACAAGGGGCAGGCGCTCGCGCCGAAGCCGATCGCGATCGAGGACCTGCTCGGGCGGCCGCAGACCGTGCTGGATCGCGCCGGCATGAAGGCGCTGGTGGCGGGGCGGCGGGTGTGCGTCACCGGCGCCGGCGGCACCATCGGCGCCGAGCTCTCGCGCCAGATCGCGGCGCTCGGGCCGGTCGAGCTCGTGCTGATCGACCATGCCGAGTTCAACCTCTATGCCATCGACGCCGAGATTGCAGGCGAATACCCGAATCTGCCGCGCCAGGCCGTGCTTGCCGATGTGCGTGAGCGGGCGCGCGTCGAAATGACCTTCGCGCGCTTGAGGCCGGAGCTCGTTTTCCATGCGGCGGCGCTGAAGCATGTGCCAATCGTCGAGGACAACCCGAATGAGGGCGTGCTCACGAACGTGATCGGCACGCGCAACGTAGCAGATGCCTGCGTCGAAGCCGGCGTCGGCCTGATGGTCCTGATCTCGACCGACAAGGCGGTGAACCCGACCAGCGTGATGGGCGCCTCCAAGCGCGTGGCCGAGTGCTATTGCCAGGCCAAGGGCAGCGACCACGAGGCACGACGACGCACCCGCTTCGTCACGGTGCGATTCGGCAATGTGCTCGGCTCGTCGGGCTCGGTGGTGCCGCTGTTCCAGCGTCAGATCGCGGCCGGCGGGCCGGTGACTGTGACCCACCCCGAGGTCACGCGCTTCTTCATGACCACGCGCGAAGCGGTCGAGCTCGTGCTCCAGGCCTCGGCGCTTGGGGCGAGCGAAGTTGAGCCGCCGATCTTCGTGCTCGACATGGGCGAGCCGATCCGCATTGCCGATCTCGCGCGCCAGATGATCCGCCTCGCGGGGCGCCAGCCCGAGCGCGACATCAAGATCGTCTATACCGGCCTGCGCCCGGGCGAGAAGCTGCATGAGGCACTGTTTCAGGAAGGCGAGCATCACCAGGAGGCCGTCGTCGCCGGTTTGCATCGGGCCGTCTCACGACCGCTCGATCCCACGCTGATCGCGCGTCAGGTCGACGAGCTTGGCGCCGCCGCGCGTGCCGGCCTGACCTCGCGCGTGCTGGCGCTGATGACCGCGCTCGTGCCCGAATATCGCGCCGCCCCCACCACCCTCGGCCGCGCCGCCCCTTGAACGAACCATGACAGCGCCCATCCGCCGTGCCCTCCTTTCGGTCTCGGACAAGACCGGGCTCATCGATTTCGCCCGCTGTCTCGCGAATCATGGCGTCGAGCTGATCTCGACCGGCGGCACGGCAAAGGCGCTCGAGGCCGCCGGCCTCAAGGTGAAGGACGTCGCCGCCCACACCGGCTTTCCCGAGATGATGGACGGGCGGGTCAAGACGCTGCACCCGATGGTGCATGGCGGGATTCTCGCCGAGCGCAACAAGGCGGCGCATCGGGATGCGATGACCGCCCATGGCATCCAGCCGATCGATCTCGTGGTGGTGAACCTCTATCCGTTCGAGGCGACGGTGGCGAAGGGTGCGGCCTTCGACGACTGCGTCGAGAACATCGATATCGGCGGGCCCGCGCTCATCCGCGCCGCGGCCAAGAACCATGCCGATGTGACCGTGGTGGTGGAGCCGGAGGACTATGCCGCCGTGATGACCGAGATGAGCGCGCATGGCGGCGCCACGACGCCTTCACTGCGTCGCCGCCTCGCCATGACCGCGTTCGCGCGCACCGCGAGCTATGACGCCGCGATCGCCCGCTGGTTTGCGCAACAGGAGGGCGAGCTCTTCCCCAGGCGCTTTGCGCTCGGCGGGGCGCTGCGCCAGTCACTGCGCTATGGCGAGAACCCGCATCAGAAGGCGGCGTTCTATGTTACGGGCGAGCAGCGAGCGGGCGTCGCGACCGCGACTCAACTGCAGGGCAAGGAGCTCAGCTACAACAACCTGAACGACACCAACGCGGCGTTCGAGCTGGTGGCCGAGTTCGAGCGGCCGGCGATCGCCATCATCAAGCACGCCAACCCCTGTGGCGCGGCGACGGCGGCCTCCCTGGTTTCCGCCTATCGCGCGGCGCTGGCCTGCGACCCGGTGAGCGCATTCGGCGGGATCATCGCGGCCAACCGCGCGATCGACGGCGCGCTCGCGCGCGAGATCGGCAAATTGTTCGTCGAAGTGATCGTGGCACCGGCGGCGGATGAAGAGGCGCGGAGCGTGCTTGCCGGCAAGCCCAATCTGCGCCTCCTGGTCACGGGCGGCCTGCCCGACCCAGGCACGACCGGCCTCGATGTCCGCACCGTCGCAGGCGGGTTCCTGGTGCAGGAGCGCGATGCCGGGCGCATCGGGCCCGGCGACATCAAGGTCGTCACCCGGCGGGCACCGAGCGCGCGCGAGCTGGATGACCTGGTCTTCGCCTTCAAGGTGGCGAAGCACGTGAAATCGAACGCGATCGTCTACGCCAAGGATGGCGCGACGGTTGGCATCGGGGCGGGGCAGATGAGCCGGGTCGATTCCTCGCGCATCGCGGCGCACAAGGCGAGCGAGGCAGGGGCCGCGCAGACGCTGGCGCAATCGCCGGCCATCGGCTCGGTGGTCGCGTCCGACGCGTTCTTTCCGTTCGCGGATGGCCTGATCGCCGCGGCCGAGGCCGGCGCCACCGCGATCATTCAGCCGGGCGGCTCGGTGCGCGACGCCGAGGTGATCGCGGCGGCCGATGAGCGGGGCCTCGCCATGGTGTTCACCGGCCTCCGCCACTTCCGGCACTGAGGGTCTAACCTCCCGCTGTCAATCTCTCGTCGATCTCGAAGCGGCTCTGGATCGGCTTGTTGCCGTCGAGCCGCTGGCGCACGCGCTCACCAAACTCCTCCGCTTCCTTCTCGAGCGCGCGCCCGCCGGTCTCGAGATATTCCTTGGCGAATGCGTCGACGCCGAGCGCCTGAAACTGCAACACGTGCACCAGCTCATGCGCCCAGAGCGGCGCATTGGATTCGGCATCGTCCTTCGAGCGGAAAATGACGATGTCGTTCACCGTCATGGCGCCGACATCGGGGTTGAGCATGATGATCTCGGTGAGGCCGCCGATCTCTTCCGCCACCACCCAGCGCGCCTTGTCGAGCACCCAGGGCGTCGCCGGGAAATAGGGCGCGAGCGTCGCCTTGATCGAATCCGGGATCGGCCGGGCATGGGGCAGCGCCAGACCATGCGCGGTCTCGATCACCTGGCTGAGCGAGGTGACCGCGAGCGTCTTGCCCTCAGGCAGCGCGCGCGACAGCGATTCGAAGAGCTTGGAGAGTTCCTTGAGCGCGCCCTCGGCATCGCCCAGCGTGCCCTTGTCGTCGGCGGCCCGTACCGCGGTTGGCAGGCCGGTCAGCGCGAACGACACGAGCGCAACAAAGAGGAGCCGAGCACCCGTTTGGAAGTGGCGCATGCGTCTCGCCCCCATCATGGCTGAGCCATCCTGCCACGATGGGGGGAGAATGTGGCGGAAATAGAGCGCGGACTAGGCTGTGATCAGGGCCCGCATCTGCCGGTTGGCGACCGCGAGCCGCGCCAGATCGAACTTGGTGTCGCGCTTCAGCTCCTCCAGCATGTCGAGCGCGCGGGCAAGCCGCACCTTGTTGCTCTCGAGCCAGTCAGTCAGTCGATCGTCGGGCGAGCCCTTGGCCTCGGTCGCCTTGAGCACCGACAGGGTCAGCGCGCGCTGCTGGCCATGCGCTGTGCGAGCGCCGCGGGCACGCCGGCCGCACCGAGCGCGCCGACCCGCTGCTGGAGCGCGGCGGCATCCTCCGGCGCCAGCAGTCGCTCGATATTGGCCGCGAGCTCACGCACGCCGGGTGCGAACCCATCGACCGTGCCCATGATCTCGAAGCCAGGCTGGCGCGTGCGCAGGAACCAGAGCGTGCCGTGCTCAAGCAGATGATGCACCTCGGTGAGCAGGCCGATCTGCAGCTTCGCCGGAATCTTGGCGTCAAGCGCCTCGATGCTGTCCCACAGCTCGCGCATGCCATAGACCTGGCGCGCGGTGACATAGGCGCGGATGACGTCGCCCGCGCTTTCGCTGGTTTCTTCCACCACCTCGACCAGGAAATGAGGCCCGCCGCGATTGACCAGCGAGTTGACCACGACGGTGCCGATGATCTCGCGACGCAGCCGGTGCTGGGGAATTGCGCTCGCGCAGCGCTCTCTCAACCGCTCGGGGAAGTAGCGCTCGAGATCGCCCTTGAAATAGCTTTCATCGAGCACGGGATCATCGTGCAACGCCTGATAGACCGCCGATTTGGCATAGGAGAGCAACACCGCGATCTCAGGCCGGGTGAGGCCCTGATGCGCCTGGTCGCGCTCAGCCAGCGCCTCATCGCTCGGCAGAAACTCGACCGCGCGGTCGAGCCGCCCGCGGCGCTCAAGGCCGCGAATCAGTCGGGCGTGCGATTCAAGCAGCTCGGGTGCTCGGGACTGTTCGATCGAGATGGTCTGGGTCTGCTGATAGTTGTTGCGCAGCACGAGGGCCGCGACGTCATCGGTCATTTTGGCCAGGAGCTGATTGCGCTGCTTGGCCGTCATGTCGCCTTCCTACACGACGGCATCGAGCAGGATCTTGATATTGACCTCGTGGTCCGAGCAATCGACGCCGCCGGAATTGTCGATCGCGTCGGTGTTGAGCGCGCCGCCGTTCAACGCATATTCGATGCGCGCGCGCTGGGTCATGCCGAGATTGGCGCCCTCGCCGATGATCTTGGCGCGCAGGGCCTTGGCATCGACGCGCGTTGCGTCATTGCTGCGGTCATTGGCGTCGGCATCGGTTTCGGTGCTGGCCTTGACGAAGCAACCGATGCCGCCGAAGAACAAAAGATCGACCTCGGCGCGCAGCAGGGTCTTGATCAGCTCGTTCGGCGTGAACGTGTCGCGACTGAGGCCAAGCGCGGCACTGGCCTCGGGCGAGAGCTTGATCGACTTGGCGCTGCGCTCAAAAATGTCGCCGCCGGCGGAGAGCGCCGAGCGGTCATAGTCTGACCAGTTGGAGCGCGGCAGCTTGAACAGGCGCTCGCGCTCGGCGTAGGAGCGCTCCGGGTCCGGATTCGGGTCGATGAAGATGTGGCGATGATTGAAGGCGGCCAAGAGGCGCATGGTGCGCGATTGCAACGCGCCATTGCCGAACACATCGCCTGACATGTCGCCGACGCCGACGCAGGTGAAACTATCGAGCGCGATGTCGCGGCCAAGCTCGCGGAAGTGGCGCTTGACCGATTCCCAGGCGCCGCGCGCGGTGATCGCCATCTTCTTGTGGTCATAGCCGGCGCCGCCGCCCGAGGCGAACGCGTCGCCGAGCCAGAAGCCGTATTCCGCCGAGAGCGCGTTCGCAATATCGGAGAACGTGGCCGTGCCCTTGTCGGCCGCAACGACGAGGTACGGATCATCGCCGTCGTGCCGCATGACGGATTTGGGCGGCACGATCGCGTCCCTGGCGCGATTATCGGTCAGATCGAGCATGCCGCGGATCAGGGTGCGATAGCACGCGATGCCCTCTTCCTGCACGGCATCGCGATTGCCGTCCACCGGCGGGCGCTTGACGATGAAGCCGCCCTTCGCGCCGACCGGCACGATGACCGAGTTCTTCACCATCTGCGCCTTCATCAGGCTGAGCACCTCGGTGCGGAAGTCTTCGCGCCGATCGGACCAGCGGATGCCGCCGCGCGCTACCTTGCCGCCGCGCAAGTGGATGCCTTCCATGCGCGGCGAATAGACGAAGATCTCGTAGAGCGGGCGCGGCAGCGGCAGCTCCTCGAGCGCGCCGGATTCGAGCTTGAAGGAGAGATAGGGCTTGAACGCGCCGTCCGCCGCCGGTTGGAAGTAGTTGGTGCGCAGCGTCGATTCGATGACATTGAGGAAGCGACGCAAAATGCGGTCCTCATCAACGCTGGCGACCTTGTCGAGCGCGCCGATGATCTCGGCGCGGACTGCGGCGGCGCCTTGCGCCCCGGCTTGCGCGGGGTCGAAGCGCGCGATGAAGAACTTTGCGAGCAGGCCGGCGAGGCGCGCATTGCGCACCAGCGTCTCTTCCATATAGGCCTGGCTGAAGGGAATGCGGGCCTGCCGGAGATATTTGGCCACGGCACGCAGCACGACCACCTCGCGCCAATTGAGCCCGGCGCACAGCACGAGCTTGTTGAAGCCGTCATCCTCGGCCTCGGCCGTCCAGACCTTTTCGAACGCCTGCTGGAAGGCCTCGCGCACCTGTGCGACATCGACCTCGAGGCCGCCCGCGAGCAGGATCGAGAGATCCTGAATCCAGACGCTCGCGGCCTCGCCCGCCGCAGCACCGGCGATCTTCACCTGATAGGGGCGCTCGGTGAGCACCCTGAGGCCCATGTTTTCGAGCGGCGGCAGAAGCTCCGAGAGCGCAACCGGCTGGCCGGCGCGAAAGATCTTGAAGCTGAGGCGCCCCGCCGCATCGTCGGTGCGGCGCGAAAGGCTGATTGAGAGCTGACCATTGGCGCGGGCGGCTTCGATGCGCTCGATATCCGCGACCGCGAGCTGGGGCGAGAAATCCTCGACATAGCCGGCCGGGAAGCCGCTGCCATAGCGGCGGTAGAGTGCCGTGCCAGCCTCTTCGCCATGGCGCGCGATCAAGGCCGCTGAAAGCTGATCGCTCCACGAGCGAATGATCTCGCCGATGCGCGCCTCGAGCTCCGCTACGTCGTAGGGTGGCGTACGGCCGGGCGTGGTATCGATCAGATAATGGATGCGGGCAAGCGGATGATCCGACACCTGCGCGGCATAGCTTGGGTTTCGGCCGGCAAAGGTCGCCAACATCAGCTGCTCGACGCGGCTCCTGACCTCGGTGTTGTAGCGCTCGCGCGGGACATAGACGAGGACCGAGACGAAGCGCTCGAACGGATCATGACGCATGAACACGCCAACCCGCCGGCGTTCCTCGACGCCGAGAATGCCAAGGCCGATCTCGAGCAGCGCGTCCGGATCGATCTGGAACAGCTCGTCGCGCGGATAGGTTTCGAGAATGTGCTGCAGCGCCTTGTGGTCGTGTCCGTTGGGCGCGAGGCCCGAGCGCTCCAGCACGCGCTTCACCTTGCGGCGCAGCAGCGGAATCTCGAGCGGGCTGCGGTTGTAGGCGGTCGAGGTGAAGAGGCCGACGAAGCGGCGCTCGCCGATGACGCGGCCCGAGGGCTCGAACAGCTTTAGGCCGATCACGTCCATCGGCACGCCGCGATGCACGGTGGACCGCATCGCGGTCTTGGTGACGAGGAGAAGGCTCGGCGCATGCACGAACTCGGCGATCTCGGGCGGCAGGCCTTGCGGTCCGGCGTCGAGCCCCATCGGGCGCACGCTCGGGTCGCGCAACAGGCCGAGGCCTGAATCCGGCACGACCTCGTACTGGACGGCGCCCGCGTCATCGGTTTTGACGGTGTAGTCGCGATAGCCGAGGAAGGTGAAGTGGTTGTCGGCGATCCAGCGCAGGAACGCCATGGTCTCCTGGCGCTCGTCCTCGAGCACGGGGAGCGTTGAGCGCTCGACCATGGCGATGACCTCGGCCGCCTTGCCGAGCATCGGCCGCCAGTCGCGCACAGCGCCGCGCACATCGGCCAGCACGCGCTCAATGCCTCGGGCCAGACCTTCGAGCGTCTCGGGAGAGCTCTTGAGATCGACCTGATACTGGATGAGCGATTCCGGCCTGACACCACCACTGGCGGAGGGATCGCCCACCGCGCTGATGACGCCCGTTTCATCGCGCAACACGCCCATGACGGGGTGCACGACCTGATGAACGTGCAGCCCTTCGCTCACCAGGAAGGCGGTGGTTGAATCGACCAGGAACGGCATGTCGTCATTGACCATCGCGACCACCGTGTGGTCGCTCACCCAGCCATCGGCTTCGAGGGTCGGGTTGTAGACCCGAATCGCCGGCTGGCCGGGCATGCGCTTCCTGGTGAGGCGCCAATGCGCCATCACCGCGCCATAGAGCTCGTCCTCGCTGCGCTCAGCGAGATCGAGCGCCAGCGCGCCGGCAAAATAGCGGCGCACAAAGGATTCGATCAGCACGCCCTCTTCGCCGGGGCAACGCTGGCGCACCAACGCCGCGACTCGGGCGATCTGTTCGGCCTTCAATTCCTTGTGTCTGGAGCTCAAATCTGCATCCTCCAATCAGGCCTTGGCAGCGTCAAATGCCGCGCCGCGCCCCGAAACCGGGACGCTACTTCGCGTTCACTGCATTGTGGTTAGCGAACCGCTAACATTTGGTTTCCCATTATGGCGCGGTCGGATGACGGCCCAAAAGCCCTCGACGCCTCGCGAGCGCGGTATGTAAGGTGTCGCGCTTATGTCATGATTGGTCTTCGAGTCGCGTAGAGGGAGCCGGCGGCCGTGCCGTCGGTCGGTCGATTCTCCGGGGGTGCGTTCAACGCAAGGGAGTGGAACTGATGGCGATTTCGGCAAATGAGTACCTCGACAACTTCATGACCGGGTTGAAGCGGCGCAACCCCGGCGAGACCGAGTTTCACCAAGCCTGCTACGAGGTTGCCTCGACGCTTGTGCCCTATATCGTGACGAAGCCGAAATATATCGAGGCTCAGGTTTTGGAGCGCCTGACCGAGCCGGACCGAGTCGTCATCTTCCGCGTGAGCTGGGAGGACGACAAGCAGAACATCCGCCACAACCGCGGCTATCGCGTGCAGTGCTCGAACGCGATCGGGCCGTACAAGGGCGGCATTCGCTTCCACCCCTCGGTCACGCTCTCGGTGCTCAAATTCCTGGCCTTCGAGCAGACCTTCAAGAACTCGCTCACCGGCCTGCCCATGGGCGGCGGCAAGGGCGGTGCCGACTTCAACCCCAAGGGCAAGTCGGACCATGAGGTGATGCGCTTCTGCCAGTCGTTCATGACCGAGCTGCACCGTTATATCGGCGATGACGTCGACGTGCCGGCGGGCGATATCGGCGTCGGCGGGCGCGAGATCGGCTACATGTTTGGCCAGTACAAGCGCCTCACCACGCGCTTCACGGGCGTGCTCACCGGCAAGGGCCTCGAATATGGCGGCTCCAAGATCCGCACCGAGGCGACCGGCTATGGCGTCGTCTACTTCGCGCAGAACATGATGAAGCAGGCCGGCACGGACATGGCCGGCAAGAAGGTGCTGGTTTCGGGCTCGGGCAACGTCGCGACCTATGCGGTCGAGAAGGCGACTCAGCTCGGCGGCAAGGTGCTGACGATGTCGGATTCGTCCGGCTACATCTACGATAAGGACGGCATCAACGCCGAGAAGCTTGCCTTCATCCAGGACCTCAAGGAGGTGCGCCGCGGGCGCATCGAGGAATACGCCAAGCAGTTCAAGGGCGCCGAGTTCCACGAGGGCCGGCCCTGGAACGTGCCCTGCGATGTCGCGCTGCCCTGCGCGACGCAAAACGAGATCAACGGCGCCGAGGCCAAGGCGCTGCTCAAGAATGGCATGAAGGTGATCTCGGAAGGCGCCAACATGCCGAGCGACCAGGACGCCATCAACGCCTATATCGACGCCAAGGTGCTCTACGGCCCGAGCAAGGCTGCGAATGCCGGCGGCGTTTCGGTCTCGGGCATGGAGATGAGCCAGAACAGCGCTCGCCTCTCCTGGTCGGAGGAGGAGCTGCAGAAGCTGCTCCTCAGCGTCATGAAGGGCATTCACGAGCGGTGCGTCGAGTACGGCACCGAGGGCAAGTACGTCAACTACATGAAGGGCGCTAACATCGCCGGCTTCGTGAAGGTGGCGGATGCGATGCTGGCGTTCGGCGTCGCCTGACCCTTTCCTGACCGATCGTGCTACAACGCCGCCGCAGCGATGCGGCGGCGTTTTCGTTTGGGGCGCAATTCGATGATCGTGGTGTTCGGCTCGGCCAATCTAGATCTCATATGGCGGGCGGAGCGCCTGCCGAAGCCTGGCGAGACCGTGCTCGGCGCGGCCTTTGCTCAGGCCGAGGGCGGCAAGGGCCTCAATCAGGCGATCGCGGCGCAGCGGGCGCGCGGCGGCGCCAGCGAGCCGGTTCGATTCTTCGGCGCGATCGGGGACGACGGCTTCGGAACCGCCTTGCGCGGCATGCTGGATCGGGCCGGAGTCGATTCGCGGGGCCTCGCGACCATTAGCGAGCCCACCGGCGCGGCCGGCATCATGGTCGACCGACGGGGCGAGAACGCGATCATCGTGGCAAGCGGCGCCAATCACGCGGCGCGTGCCGCTCAGGTGCCGGACGAGGCGCTCGGGCCGCAGACCGTCGTCGTGCTCCAGATGGAGACGCGGACAGACGAGACCGCCGCCGTCATCTTTCGCGCCTCGAACCTGGGCGCGCGCATCGTGCTCAATCTCGCCCCCGCCTTGCCGCTCGACGAAGCCGTGCTCCGCCGCGTGAATGCGCTCGTGGTCAATGAGGTCGAAGGCGCGATGCTCGCGTCGTCGCTTGGCCTGGCTGTCGATTCGCCGCTCGATCTTTGCCGCGCGCTGACCCACCGGTTGAGCGCGCGCGTGGTGATGAGCCTGGGACCCGAGGGCGCGATCGCAGCCGCGGGCCCGCTCGCCTGGCGCATCGGCACGCTGAACATCACGCCGGTCGACACGACCGGCGCCGGCGATGCCTTCGTCGGCGCGCTCGCGGTCGCGCTCGATGAAGGCCGGGTGCTGCCGGACGCGCTGCGTTTTGCTTCGGTCGCGGGCGGCCTTGCGTGCCTCAAACCGGGCGCCGCGCCCTCGATGCCCACGCGGGCCGAGATCGAGGCACGGCTCAGCGCGCTCGCGCCCGCCGAGTCGCTGTGATGGGCTTGCCGTAACTCTCGAACTTCTTCAGCACCCGCGCCATCTCGGCCTTGGAGAGCAGCGCAGGCTTGCCCATCTGGAGCGCTCGCCAATACATCGCCGCCAAGGTTTCGACCTCGACCGCGAGGCGGAGCGCGTCCTTCAATGACGTGCCGGCCACGACGAGGCCGTGATTGGCGAGAAGGCACGCCTTGCGGCCTTTCAGCGCCGTCAGCACATGGCGCGAGAGCGCCTCGGTGCCGAAGGTGGCATAGGGCGCGCAGCGAATATCCGCCCCGCCCGCGCCCGCGATCATGTAGTGAAACGCGGGAATGCCGCGCCGCAGGCAGGCGAGCGTGGTCGCAAACATCGAATGCGCGTGCAGCACGGCGTTGATCTCGGGCCGTGCTTTCATGATTCCGAGGTGGAAGTGCCATTCGCTCGACGGCGCGAGGCGGCCCCGCGGCGTGCCATCGTCATCGAGCGCGACGATGTCGCCCGGCCTGGTTTCGTCATAGGGCAGGCCGCTCGGCGTGATCAGAAGCCCGCCGGGCACGCGCACGCTCAAATTGCCCGCCGTGCCCTGGTTGAGACCGAGCGTGTTCATGCGCCGGGCGGTCTCGATCAGTGCGCGGCGGAGCGGCAGGTGATCAGCCTCGCGCGCCACGTGCTTCACTCGGAAACAATTTGGCCAGCCCTTCGGCCGAGGCCGCACAGACGCCGCGCTCGGTGATCAGCCCGGTGACGAGGCGCGCGGGCGTAACGTCGAAGCCGAAATTGGCGGCGCGCGCGCCCGGCGGCGTCACCGTCACCGTGACCACGCGGCCGGCTTCATCTCGCCCGCTGATCGCGGTCACCTCCGCCTCGCTCCGCTCCTCGATCGAGATCTCGCTTAACCCATCATCGATCGACCAGTCGATCGTCGTTGAAGGCAATGCGACATAAAACGGCACGCCATTGTCCCGTGCGGCGAGC
>VGET01000058.1 GCA_016869195.1 Alphaproteobacteria bacterium
TGGGCCGCCATCGGTCACCATCAGTGAGGAGTGGTATTAGTATTTTCTTCTATCTTGATGATTTTTCTATCTTTATCGAAAAACAGCATGTCGAGCGGGATGAGCGTGTCGCGCATCCACATGTTCATCGGCCGCGGCTCCGGCAGAAAGAAGATCATGCCGTGGCCTGGTGCCAGCGACTCGCGGCCCATCAGGCCGCGGCCGCGCTCCTCCAACGTACAGGCGATCTCGGCCGTGACCGACCGGGGGCCATCCGCCGTCAGAATGGTGACCAATAGTTGACGGGGAGCCGAACCGTCGCCCGCCTTCGTCCCGGGCGAAACCGCTCCAATCAGCGCCGCAATCGCAACGACCAGCGCGGGCCTGATCAGGCGGAAAGATCGGAAGCGCGGCGCCCGGCTGCGCGGTGCTCCATGGTCTGGCATCGAGCCAATATAGCGCGAAGCTCGTCCGCGACATCGCCTCGCCCGGTTCGCGTGGCGCAGGCAATGCCATCCTCGATGTGATCGGTCAGCCGACGTCGTGGCTCTTCGATCGGCCGGAGCTTGAGGCGCACCCGACCGCCCGACGGCCCGCGCCCGAGCGATGGCAGATCCTGGGCCGGCGGAGTCGCGCGCGGACCAAACAGGGGCGATGAACCAGGCGACAGCATGCCGAGCCGCATCAGGGCCTCCGTCGCGGGGCGGTGCCGCCCCTTCTCCCACCGGGATACAACCCCCTGGCTCACGCCCAGCCGAGCCGCAAGCTCGCCTTGAGTCAGCCCCATGCGCTCACGGGTGGCCGCGAGCGTGCGGCCAAAGTCGTCGAACATCCTTCGTACTCCCGCCCAAAGCTCCCGACGGGCGCGCCGGCGCTTCTGGTGTGCCGGTCAGCCACCCCTCGGGGGCACGATTACAGCCTTAGCGTTCCAGGATCGCGCCCAGCCCCGGACCCCAGACCAGGCAGTCGGCGAACCGCTCGGCCGCGTGCTTGGCCTGGTTGAGGCTGGCAAAGCTCGAAACGATGTCGCCATCGACGCCCAGCATCCACCGGCCTTCCGGCTCATAGTCCGCCAACTCCGGGCAATCGAAGAAGAGCGTGAACGAGTGACCACCGAACTGCGCGTCGAGCTGCGTGCCGGACCGGGGAACGAACTGGAGTCTCATGACGTCGCTCTCGGTGTGACGGTTGAACATTGGACTTACAAATACCAATGCGACGGTGAATAATTCGTAAACGGGCGCTAAACTTCAGAGGCATTTCTGTGGCGATAACGCGCTATTTCGTGGCTCGCGCGTGTGGCCAACAACCCCTTGTGTCGGACCGCAAATATTCGCGCTCGCGACAAGCCCCTAGCAATCGTCGCTTGGCCTGTTAGTCTGCCCTGGTCTCGGGGGGAGCCCTTGGGCTGAGAGGTCGGCAAAATGCCGACGACCCCTTGAACCTGATCCGGATCATACCGGCGTAGGAATCGAGCCCGTGAGTGTGACGACTGCGCCCCGCGGGGCGCCTCCCAGCATCGAGATCGACCATGCCCGCCTGCGCTATGGCGGCCGCGAGATCTTTGCCGGCCTTTCACTGACGGTCGAGGCCGGCCGCTGGACCTGCCTGCTCGGACCGAGTGGCGTGGGCAAGTCGACGCTGCTGCGCATGGTCGCCGGGTTGGAGCGCCCAGAGCCGCCCGGCCATGTTAGGGCGGGAGACGGCAAGCCGCTTGCAGGGCGCATTGCCTATATGGCGCAGCAAGACCTGTTGCTGCCGTGGCTCAGCGTGCTCGACAACGTTACGCTCGGTGCCACCTTGCGCGGGCGTCGACCCGATGCCGAGCGTGCCCGCATTTTGCTCGCCCATGTCGGTCTCGCCGCACGCGAGGCGGACCCACCCTCGACCCTCTCCGGTGGTATGCGCCAGCGCGTGGCGCTGGCGCGCACGCTCGCGGAAGAGCGTCCGGTTGTCCTGATGGATGAGCCCTTCTCGGCGCTCGACGCGGTGACGCGGCTCGGACTTCAGAGTTTGGCGGCGTCATTGCTTGCCGACTGCACGGTCGTGCTTGTGACCCACGACCCGCTCGAGGCGGTCAGGCTTGGTCAGCGCGTGTTCATCATGGCCGGTCGGCCGGCGCAATTGATCGAAGCCTCACTGCCAAACTCCCCGATTCCACGCAATGCGGCCGATCCCGCGGTGCTCGACTCGCAGGCCACGTTGCTTCACCAACTGCTCGAAATCGGCGGCGCGGAGAGCACGCTCGAATGACGGTCGCTCGTCCCCTCATCGTCATCGTCGGACTCGCCCTGCTTTGGCAGGCCATCGCCTGGCTGGCCGATCTGCCGCCCTACATCCTGCCCGGCCCAATCCGGGTGCTGGAGGCCTACGGCGCCCATGGCCTTCGTATGCTGGGCCACGCCGGCATCACGCTGATCGAGATGGTGCTCGGGCTGCTGATCGGCGCACTTCTGGGCGCAAGTCTCGCACTCACGCTCGCCTATTTCCGGCCGGTGCGACCCTGGCTCCTGCCCATCCTCGTTGCCTCCCAGGCGGTGCCCGTGTTCGCGCTCGCACCGATCCTCGTGTTGTGGTTCGGCTATGGCATTGCGTCGAAGGTCGTCATGGCTTCGCTCGTGATCTTCTTTCCCGTCGCGGCTGCGACCTTCGATGGCCTGCGCCGCACCGACATTGGCTGGCTCGATTTGGCCGAGACCATGGGCGCGAGCCGTTGGCGCCGCCTGCGCCACGTGCAGATTCCGGCGGCCCTGCCAGCCTTCGCCTCGGGCCTGCGCGTGGCCGCCGCTGTCGCACCGATCGGCGCGGTCGTCGGCGAATGGGTGGGCTCGAGCGCTGGTCTCGGCTACCTCATGCTGCAAGCCAATGGTCGCATGCAGATCGATGTCATGTTCGCGGCGCTGCTGATGCTCGCCGTGATCGGCGTCGCGCTCTATTTCGCGGTTGACTTTGGCTTGAAGCGTGCAGTGCCCTGGCTCGGCGAGGCGCGCGCGCCCAATGGAGGACCCACGACATGATCGGCCGGAAATTGTGCGCGCTGCTCGCGACGCTTGTGATGGCCGCCGGCGTCGCGTTGGGTCTCTCGGCCCGGGCGGATGAGCCCGCGCGGCTGACCCTCGTGCTCGACTGGTTCATCAATCCCGACCACGCGCCCATCCTGATCGCCGAAACCAAGGGCTATTTCGAGGACGCGGGGCTTGCGGTCGAGATCATCGCGCCGGCCGATCCGAACGATCCACCCAAGCTGGTCGCCGCCGGCAAGGCCGACCTCGCGGTCACCTATCAACCGCAGCTTCACATGCAAGTGGCCGCGGGACTGCCGCTGGTGCGCGTCGGCACGCTGGTCGCCACACCACTCAACTCGCTCGTGGTGTTGGAAGACAGCCCGATCAGGACGATCGCTGACCTGAAGGACCGCAAGATCGGCTATTCGGTTGGCGGGTTTGAGGACGCCCTGCTCGGCACGATGTTGGAGCGCCACGGGTTGAGCCTCGATGATGTGACGCTCATCAACGTGAACTTCTCGCTGTCGCCGGCGCTGCTTTCGGGTCAGGTGGATGCCGTGATCGGGGCCTATCGCAATTTCGAGCTCAATCAGCTCGCGATCGAAGGCAAGACCGGCCGCGCCTTTTATGTCGAGGAGGAGGGCGTTCCGCTCTATGACGAGCTTGTCATCGTCGCCCGGCGCGACGGATTCGATGCCGCAATTGTCCGCCGGTTCCTCGACGCGATCGAGCGCGGTACGCATTTTCTCATCAATCGGCCCGATGACGCCTGGGCCAGCGTGGTCGCGCGCTACGCCGATCTCGACAATGAGCTCAATCGCCGCGCCTGGCGCGACACGATCCCCCGCTTTTCGCTCAGCCCCGCTGCGCTCGATCGCGCGCGCTATGAGCGCTTTGCACGCTTCCTCGCCGAGCGCCGGCTGATCGAGAAGGCCGAACCGGCCGACGCCTATGCCGTCGAGTTGCCATAGGGTCTCGACACCAATCGCAGCAACGCATAACCGACAAGTGCCGAAATGACCGAGCCCATGAGAACGCCGATGCGTACCTCGGCGTCATGGGCGCCGCCCTCGAAGGCAAGGCCGCCGATGAACAGGCTCATGGTGAAGCCGATGCCCGTCAATATCGCGGTGCCATAAAGCTGGGCGAACGTCGCCCCTTCAGGCATTCGGCAGATACCGAACCTGATCAACCCCCAGGCAATGACGAACACGCCGATCTGCTTGCCGACGAAGAGGCCAAGCGCGATGCCGAGCGAAAGCGGCCCGAAAATGACGTCGGCCGAAAGCCCCCGGAGGTCCACGCCGGCATTGAAGAAGGCGAAGATCGGCAGGATCGCATAAGCGACCCACGGATGGAGCCTGTGCTCGAGATCACGCAGGGGCGACGACATGCTCGCACCGTTCCGGCCTTCGAGCGGTATGCAGAAGGCGAGCACGACGCCGGCGAGCGTCGCATGAACGCCGGACTTCAGCACCGCGAACCAGAGAATCAGGCCGATAATGATGAAGGGTGTCAGCCGCGTGACGCCGAGCCGGTTGAGGACGATCAGCGCGATGATGCAGCCGCCGGCCACACCGAGCGAAACGGTCGACAGATCGGCGGTGTAGAAGATCGCGATGATGACAATCGCACCGAGATCATCGATGATCGCGAGCGCAGTCAGGAATATCTTTAGGGACGCCGGCACGCGCGTGCCGAGCAGCGACATGACGCCCAGCGAAAAGGCGATATCAGTCGCGGCCGGAATGGCCCAACCTGGCGTGAGCGTTGGGTTGCCCTGCACCACCAGATAGTAGATGACGGCCGGAATGGCCATGCCACCGACGGCCGCGGCCGCGGGCAGCAGCGCCTGATCGCGTGTCGAAAGCTGGCCGTCTCGAACCTCGCGCTTGATCTCGAGGCCCACCAGCAGAAAGAACAGCGCCATCAGCCCGTCATTGACGAAGAGCACGAGGGATTTTGCAAGGCCAGCGCCGCCAGCGGTGACCTCGATGGGTAGGTCGAGCACCGAACGGTAGAACTCGGAGGCGCCCGTATTGCTCAGCACGAGCGCAAGCGCGGCCATGGCGACGAGCATCAAGCCGCCTGACGCCTCGAGCTTCAGAAAATCGCGCACCGCCCGCAGCGGGCCATCGGCCAGAGTTGAAACCATGATGGCGTATTTAAGATGTCGCCTCGTCCGCGTCACGCAAAACCGGCATGCCTTAGGGAATTCGCGTGCCTCATATATCGTTCGGCCTTGCTCCGATAGCACTCACCTTCCTAAAATCGCGGTTGTCGCGATGAGCCCGCATATCGTTGAGGAGAGCGTCCATGAGCCAAGTCGCCGCGCGTCCCATGATCGACATGTTTCGCGAGGAAATGGCGCTCTGCGAAGTCAAGAAAGGCGTCAAGGTTGCCGTTCTGTCCGAAGGTGGCCAGCTGCAAGATTACGCCGCCGCCTCCGTGAGCGCGGCGCGCGATCTCGGCGGCACGGTCGAGCATGTTCATCTGCCCGCCGCGGCTGGCGGGGTGAGCGCGAGCGAACGTATCGCCAATATCGGGCAGAACAGCCTGTCCAAGCATCATGAGGCGATGAAGACGTGCAAGGGCGCCGATCTCGTGGTCGATCACATGCTGCTCTTGTTCTCACGCGAGCAAATCGAAATGCAAAAGGCGGGTGCCCGCGTCATCCTTGTGGTCGAGCCGCTTGAGATTTTGCGTCGCCTGTTCCCGACGCCAGACCAGCGTCGTCGGGTGGAGGCTGCGGAAAAAATGCTTCAGGGCTCGAAGCGCCTTCGCTTCACGAATGATGCGGGCACCGACGTCACCTATGAGCTCGGCGACGTACCGGTGCTGACGGAATATGGCTATACCAGCACGCCCGGCCGGTGGGACCATTGGCCCGGCGGCTTCCTGGCGACACTTGCAAAACCGGGCGGGGTCAATGGCAAGGTCGTAATGAAGCCGGGTGACATCATTTATCCGATGATGCGCTTCGTCGAAAAGGGCATCGAGTTCACCGTGCGAAATGGTCGCGTGGTCGAGGTCAAGGGCGGCAAGGATGCCGACGACCTCGAGGCCTTCATCGCGACCTACGATGATCCGCGGGCCTACGCGATCTCGCATATTGGTTGGGGACTGAACGAGCGCTGCCAGTGGCGAGTGGATCTGCCCGGCATCGGCATGGACGGGCGCGCCTATTACGGCAATGTGCTGTTCTCGCTCGGTCCCGACACCGAGTTTGGCGGCGCCAACGATACCGCTTGCCATCTCGACCTGCCGATGAAGGGGTGCGACCTCTATCTCGACGATGAGATGATCGTTCGGAAGGGCGAGCTGGTGCCGGAGGAGCTGCGCGCGGTGCGCGCTGCGTGACCTTGAATCATTAAGGCTCGTTCAGTGCATCGGCCTCGCATGACTCGGCGAGAGGTTCTGGCGTTCGCCGGAGCTGGGGGCGCGCTCGTCGCCATGGGCGGCTGCATGAAGTGGGCTACGCCGCCCCCTCTCCTCGACCCCAAGGACCGGCCCTGGCAGAGCCCGCACGGGCTCGATCATCCTTTGCTCGGCCAATGCGTGGAGCCCGGTCGTGGTCCCAATATCGGGTCCATCGAAATCGGCCGACGGCTGGCCGACACCCGTTTCGTGCTCTTGGGCGAGACCCACGACAATCCTGATCATCACGTGCTCCAGGCCGAGGCCATTCGTGCGATCGCAGACGCCGGGCGCCGGCCGGCGGTGCTGTTCGAGATGATCTCGGAGGAACAGGGCCCGGCCCTCGCGCGCTACCTCGCCGCGCACCCTAAGGACGCGGCGGGCCTCGGAGCGGCGATCGGCTGGGAGAAGAGCGGTTGGCCGGATTGGTCGATCTATCGTCCGATCGCCGAGACCGCGATGGCGTTTGGCCTGCCGATCCTGCCCGCCAACCTCGATCGAAAAACCGTCCGCGCGCTCGTTCGACCTGAAACCGGCGATGGCGGTCACGCCGACCTGCGGCAGCGCCTGGGCCTCGATTCACCGCTGCCGCCGTTTCTCGACAGCTCGCTTCGACGCGAGATCTCCGAGGCCCATTGCGGCTACGTCGATGAAGGAGCCATGGATGGCATGGTGCTCGGCCAGCGGGCCCGCGACGCCTACATGGCGGAACAACTCCTCAAGGCCGCGGCCGACGACGGGGCAATCCTGATCGCCGGCGCCGGCCATGTGCGCACTGACCGCGGCGTACCCTACTATCTCGAACGGCTTTCGCCCACGTCAAACCAGCTGAGTTTGGCCTTCATCGAGGTCGCTGAAGACCGGCAGTCGCTCGGCGACTACGCGCCGGCAAAAGACGAGGAAAAGCTACCTTACGACCTCGTCTATTTCACGCCGCGCATCGATGCGCGCGACCCGTGCGAGCGCTTCAAGGAGCAGCTCGAGAAAATGAAGCGCCCGAAGCAATCAACGATGATCGGTTAGGTCGACTTCGTCGGCGCCGGTTTCTGGTCCTTGCTGGGCGGCAGCCAGGGCCGGACGCGCTTGCCCTCGACCACGCGAACCGGCGGCGGCTCATCCTCGTCCTTGTGATGCTTGTGCATCATGGCGAGTGAGATCACCGTGCCCTCGCCCAGGGTCTCGGCCTCCTTGAGCGCGGGATCACGCGCGATGTGACGGTTCAGCGCCTCAATCGTTTCTTCGCCGAACAGGCGCCAGATCTCGGTCAGAAAGGTCCGAACCTTCTCCGCTGGGTCGCGCACCGTGACCTTGGGTGAGCCATATTCAAACACTCGATAGAGATTGGGCTCGATCGGCCCGAGCTCGGTCGCGACGAAAATCGAGGGCATCAGCGCGGCGCCGCCATGGCGTCCGGCATAGTCCGCCTGGGCAAGATAGAGCAGGCGATGCAGCTTGAGCGGCGAGAGTGGCACGCGATCGCGCTTCGACTGGCGGATGAACCAATCGGCAACATCGAAGCTGGAGGCGACGGCAGGTTTCATGGGGATTCCGGGGGCGGACGGATCGGCGTCTTTGGCGCTTGAAAACTTGCGGGACCATGGTCAAAAAACGATTAAGATACCGCCCCTTGAGAACAGCGCCCGGCGCCACAATCGGGCTCGAGCACAGAGGTCCGAGATGAAAATCACCGGCGAACACCGCATTTCCGCTGACCGTCAGACGGTGTGGCGCGCGCTCAACGACCCTGACGTGCTGAAGGACTGCCTGCCTGGCTGCGAGTCGATCGAAAAGACCTCGGATACCCACATGAATGCGCGCATCACCGCGCGCGTCGGGCCGGTCAAGGCGAGCTTCTCAGGCGCCGTCACGTTGTCCGATCTCGACCCGCCAAACGGCTATACCATCACGGGCGAAGGCCAGGGTGGCGCGGCCGGGTTCGCCTCGGGCGGTGCCAAGGTGCACCTGGCCGAGGCCGGACCGAACGAGACCATTCTCACCTACGAGGCCGAGGCCAAGGTCGGCGGCAAGCTCGCCCAGATCGGCTCGCGCCTGATCGATTCGACGGCGAAGAAGCTGGCCGAGGACTTCTTCGAGAAGTTCGTAGCACGCGCCAGCGAGCTGGCAGCGGCGGCCGCTCCTGCCGCGGCCGCGGCGAGTTCGGCTGGTGCAGCGAGCGCTGCTCCCGCCGGTGTGGCACCGACACTTAAGCCGGCCGCGCCCTCTGCCGCCCCTGCCGCGCCTCCATCAAAATCGACGGCGGGGTTTGGCGGCATCCCCATGACCTACTGGGTCGCGGGGCTCGTTGCCGTCGCCGTCATCCTCATCCTCGTGTTTTCACTCTAGGTCGCGCCTTGCGCGTGCTTCGAATTCTGGGTGGTGATGACGCCGCGCGGGCCGCGTTCGCCACGACGCTGATCGCCGGTCTGACGCGGATCGGACGGGAGGTCTCGGTGGTTGCGCACGCGCCCATCGCCGGGCCGCTCGATCGCCCGGGCAAGGACAGCCACGCCCATCGCGAGGCGGGCGCTGCGGCCGTCGCTGTCGTCTCGGGCGCACGCTGGGCGATCATTCAGGATCGAGGCGAGCGTGCCCAGCGCCCAAGCCTGCGCCAGGAGATCAGCACTCTGGCGCCAGTCGATGTGGTGTTGGCCCTCGGCTACGAAGAGGATTTGGGCGATCCGATCAACCTCGAGCCCGACGGCAGCATACGGTTTGTCGCTATGAGAGTTGCGCCCGGCGAGATTGACGCGCTGTGCAAGCACATCGCGCGTGCCCCCTGAAAGAGAGGAATTCGCATGGCGTCGCTCCCTGGCTCCGTCGATGACACGCTCGCACTGCTGGCGGGCGGCGACTATGTGGCGGACCGGGCGCTCGCAACGACGCTCTATGTCACGTTCAAGCTGAAGCGGCCGCTGTTTCTCGAGGGCGAGGCCGGTGTAGGCAAGACCGAGCTGGCCAAGGTGGTGGCGGCACGGCTCGGCCGACCGCTCATTCGCCTCCAGTGCTATGAAGGCCTTGATGTCGCGTCGGCGGTCTATGAATGGAACTACGCGCGACAGATGATGGAAATCCGCCTGGCCGAAGCGCTGCAGGATCGCGATCGCGGCCAGCTCGCCGAGGACGTGTTCTCGGAGCGTTTCCTTATTGCGCGGCCGCTGCTGCAGGCGCTCTCGCCTTCGACCGGCGGCCCGAGCGTGCTGCTGATCGATGAGCTTGATCGGGCGGACGAGCCGTTCGAGGCGTATCTGCTCGAAATCCTCTCGGACTTCCAGATCACAATCCCCGAGATCGGTACGATCAGGGTGAGCGAGCCGCCGATCGTGTTCATCACCTCCAACCGAACCCGCGAGGTGCATGACGCGCTCAAGCGCCGCTGCCTCTATCACTGGCTCGACTACCCGGATTCCGATCGCGAGCTCGCAATTCTCAAAGCACGCGTGCCGACAATGCCGGCGGCGCTTGCCCATCAGGTGGTCGCCGCGGTGCAGACGATGCGGCGCCTCGAGCTGTTCAAGCCGCCAGGCGTAGCCGAAACGATCGACTGGGCGAGCGCGCTCGGGGCGCTCAACCGTGACCGAGTGGACAAAAGCCTGATCGCCGAGACGCTCGGCGTCGTGCTGAAGTACCATGACGACATCGACAAGGTCCGAACCGGCCATTTGGATGAGCTGATGGCGGCCGCGCTCGGCGCAAGCTGAGCCAGTCGATGGCCCGTCATGCCATTGCAGGCACGGGCGCCGATGCCTAGATATCCATAAGCGTGGCGCGCGCCCAAAGGAGACCATCGTGAACCATGACGCCGAAGACATCCTGGGCACAGCAGCCTCTTGGCGGGCCGCCGGCCGTCAGGTCGCGCTTGCCACGGTCGTGACCACCTGGGGCTCCTCGCCTCGCCCGGTCGGCAGCCAATTGGTGGTAGATGACAAGGGCACATTTCTCGGCTCGGTCTCAGGCGGCTGCATCGAAGGCGCGGTGATCCAGGAGGCCAAGGCGGTGATGCGATCAGGCACGCCGCGCACGCTCGAGTTCGGCGTATCGAACGAGCAGGCGTGGGAGGTCGGCCTCGCCTGCGGTGGCAAGGTCCGGGTGTTCGTCGAGCGGGTGGAATAAGAGGCCTGTCATGCAGCGCGCCGTGCTCGACCGCCTGATCGCCGACCGCGCCGCGAAAACGCCGGTGGCCTCGATCACCGAGCTTGGCAGCGGCGCGCAGGGCCTGCTCTATCTCGATGGCACGACGTTCGGCGACGCCATCCCGGGCGAGGTCATCCAGGAGGCGCGCTCGGCGCTGGCCTCGGATCGGAGCGGCCCGGTCGAACAGGGCGGACGCACCTATTTCGTCCACATCCACAATCCGCCGATGCGGCTCGCCGTGGTCGGCGCCGTGCACATCACCCAGGCGCTCGCGGAGATGGCGACGGTCGCGGGCTACGCCGTCACCGTAATCGATCCGCGGCGTGCCTTCGCGCAGGCCGAGCGCTTCCCCTCGATCAAGGTCTCGACCGAGTGGCCGGACGATGCGCTGAACGTGCTCAAACCTGACCGCCGGACGGCGATTGTGACCCTCACCCACGATCCCAAGATCGACGATCCTGCGCTCGAGGTGGCGCTCAAGAGCGACGCCTTCTACATCGGCTCGCTCGGCAGCACGCGGACCCATGCGAAGCGTCTGCAGCGCCTGCGTGACAAAGGATTCGATGAGCGGGCGCTCGCTCGCATTCATGGTCCGGTCGGGCTCGATATCGGTGCCCTCTCGCCCGCCGAGATCGCGATTTCGATCATCGCCGAGATCACCAAGATCCGGCGCATGACCGGCGACGCGCGCGACGAGGCCGCATGAAGTTCACCACCATGCCGCTTGATCAGGCCCAGGGCCTGATCCTGGCGCACGGACTGCGTCTGCAGGGCCGGGCCTTCAAGAAGGGCCACATCATTTCCGCGCTCGACCTGCCGGTACTCAGGGCGGGGGGATTGGAGCGCGTCACCGGCGTTGTGCTCGAGGCCGACGACATCGGCGAGGACAAGGCAGCACACCTGCTAGCAGAAGCGGTGATCGGACCCGGCGTCACCCAGGGTCCGGCCTTCACGGGGAGATGCAATCTGTTCGCCGAAGGCCGCGGCCTCGCGGTGGTGGACAAGGATCGCCTGGATCGCATTAACCTGGTCAACGAGGCCATTACCATCGGCACGGTGCGCCCGTTCGATCCGGTCGAGCCTGAGCAGATGGTGGCGACGGTGAAGATCATCTCGTTCGCCGTGCCCCGCCCCATGCTGGATGCCTGCCTCACGGTCGCGCGCGAGGGCGGGCCGATCATCCGCATCGCTGAATTGCGGCGCCGAGCCGTCGGCCTTATTCAGACTCGTCTGCCCGGCACCAAGGAGCGCGTGCTCGATTCGACGGCGGGTGTGATGCGGGCACGCCTGAGCGCGCTCGGCTGCGCGCTCGATCGTGAGCGACGGTGCGAGCACACGCCTGAGGCCGTTTCATCGACGATCGGCGAACTGCGCGCGCAAGGTTGCGCCATGATCCTGATCGCGGGCGCGTCGGCCACCACCGACCGGCAGGATACGGTGCCGGCCGGGATCGTGGCATCCGGCGGCACGATTGATCATTTCGGCATGCCGGTCGACCCCGGCAATCTGCTGCTGCTCGCCCACCTTGACGAGACCCCGGTGCTCGGCCTGCCCGGCTGCGCGCGTTCACCGAAGCTCAACGGCTTCGATTGGGTGCTGCAGCGCATGATCGCGGATGTTCCCGTCACGCGCCGCGACATCATGATGATGGGCGCCGGCGGCTTGCTGATGGAAATTCCAAGCCGCCCGCTGCCACGTGGCGAGGCCTCGCCGGCGCCGGCGCGGAGCGACACGCCCCTCGCGCGCGCATCGGCGCCAAGGATTGCAGCCATCGTGTTGGCTGCCGGCCAATCGCGCCGCATGGGTGGTCCCAACAAGCTCCTGGTGCCCTTCGAAGGGCAACCCCTGGTCGTGCGCGTCGTCGATGCGCTGCTGCGCACCAAGGCCCGACCGATCGTGGTGGTCACCGGCCATCAGGCCGATGCGGTGCGAGCGGCGCTGACCGGGCGCGAGGTAACGTTTGTGCACAATGCGGAGTTCATGGAAGGCATGAGCACGTCGGTGCGCGTGGGCCTCGAGACGCTGCCGCGCGAGATCGACGGCGCGCTCGTCTGCCTCGGCGACATGCCGAAGACCGATCCCGCGGTGATCGAAAGGCTGATTGCGACGTTCAACCCGCTCGAGGGCCGGGCGATCGGTGTGCCGACACACAAAGGCAAGCGCGGCAACCCGGTGCTTTGGGCGTCTCGATTCTTTCCGGAGATCATGCGCCTCGCGGGCGATGTCGGCGCGCGCCACCTGATCGGCGAGCACGCAGATCTCGTCTATGAGCTCGAGATCGCCGATCGCTCGGTGGTGACCGATCTCGATACACCGGAGGCGTTCGCCGCGCTTGGCGTCGCCATTCCACCGTGACGCGCGCTTCGACTTCGCGACCAGATCTGGCGGCGGAAGCGGATGAGCCACTTTTGCTGACCCCGGGGCCGTTGACCACGGCGCTAGCGACCCGCCAAGCCATGATGCGTGATTTCGGCTCGCGCGATCCGCGCTTCATCGCGTTGACTGGGAGGGTGCGCGAGCGCCTGCTCTCGCTGTGCATGGGCAGCGAAAGCCACGTCGCGGTGCCAATCCAGGGCAGTGGCACCTATGCGGTCGAAGCGGCACTCGGCACGTTCTGCCACCACACCCGGCCGACTCTCGTCTTGATCAACGGCGCCTATGGTCGGCGTATCGCTTCGATCCTTGAGCGCATTGGCCGCCGGGTGCGTCGTTATGAGACGCCCGAGCATGTGCCGCCCGCCCCGAGTGCGATCGCACGCATGCTGAAGGAGGATCCCGAAATCGCCGACGCGGTGCTGGTCCATTGCGAGACCACGAGTGGCATTCTCAATCCGCTCGACGAGATCGCGACAGTGGTGCGCGATGCCGGACGCGGCCTCATCGTCGATGCCATGTCGAGCTTCGGCGCGATCCCGATCGACCTTCGGCGCACCCCGATCGATGTTTTGATCGCCTCGTCGAACAAGGGGCTGGAGGGCGTGCCGGGCGTCGGCTTCGTCATCGCGCGGCGCGAGCGCCTCGCGGCCAGTGCCGGCCAGTGCCACAGCGTGAGCCTCGATCTCCACGATCAATGGCGCGGGCTCGAAGCGAACGGTCAATGGCGCTTTACGCCGCCAACCCACGTGGTGGCCGCGCTTGCTGCGGCACTTGAAGCGCTTGAGGCCGAAGGTGGCATCGCGGGCCGTTTCGCGCGCTACCATGAGAACTGCAGGGTGCTGATCGACGGGCTCGGCGCGCTTGGTGCCGTGCCCCTGCTCCCGGCGCAGCTTCAAGCGCCGATCATCGTGACCTTCCATATGCCCGCCGACCCCGCCTTCGCGTTTCAGCGCTTCTATGGCGCGCTCGCCGATCGCGGGTTCCTGATCTACCCCGGCAAGCTAACGGGCGTTGAAAGCTTCCGGGTCGGCTGTATCGGCCAGGTGCGGGCCACCGACATGGTGCGCTTCGTGGCGGCGGCACGTGCGGCGCTCGAATCGATGGGAGTCGCCTCGCTTGCGCCTTCGCTGGCATGACGATCAGTCTCGCTGACATCGAGCAGGCCGCCTCTGCGCTGAAGGGTGCCGTCGTCGCTACCGAGTTTGCCCCGTCGCGCACGCTCTCGACCATGTTCGGCGCAGACGTCTGGCTCAAGTTCGAGAACCGCCAGTTCACCGGCTCGTTCAAGGATCGTGGTGCGCTCAATCGCCTGCGCGCGCTCGATGAGCCGGCGCGCCGCCGCGGCGTGATCGCGATGTCGGCCGGCAATCACGCGCAGGGCGTTGCCTATCATGCGCAGCGCCTGGGCATTCCCGCCACGATCTTCATGCCGCTCGGCACGCCGTTCGTGAAGATCGCTGGCACGGAGGTCTTGGGCGCAACCGTTCGGCTGAGCGGCGAGACAGTCGATGAAGCGGCGGTCCAAGCGCTAGAGATGGCCGCGCGCGATGGGCTCACCTTCGTTCATCCCTATGACGATCCCATGGTGATCGCGGGTCAGGGCACGATCGCGCTGGAGCTGATGGCCGAAGCGCCGCTGCTCGATGCGCTCATCGTGCCGATCGGTGGCGGCGGGCTGATCGCCGGAATCGCCACCGCCTATGCCGCGCGAAGCCCTTCGACCAAGATCTATGGCGTCCAGGCCGCGCTCTATCCTTCGATGCGGAATGCGTTGAAGGATGAGCGGCGGCCGCTTGGTGGCGCCTCGGTCGCGGACGGCATCGCGGTCAAAACGCCCGGCGCGCTGACCCGCCCGATCATCGAGCGCCTGGTCGAGGATGTCCTGCTGGTCGGCGAAGACTCGATCGAGCAGGCGATCGTGACGCTGCTGGAAATTGAAAAGACCTTCGCCGAAGGGGCCGGCGCCGCGGCGCTCGCCGCCCTCATGGTCGAGCGCCCGCGCTTCGAGGGCAAACGCGTCGGTCTCATCGTAAGCGGCGGCAACATGGACCCGCGTCTGCTCGCCTCGGTCATCATGCGTGGCCTCGTGCGCGCCGGCCGCATTGCCCGCCTTCGGCTCACCATCGCTGATCGACCGGGCATGCTCGGCCATGTCGCCCGCATCGTTGGCGAGACCCACGCCAACATTCTCGAAGTCTACCACGAGCGCGCCTTCCTGCAGGTGCCGGCGAAGTCCGCCGGTCTCGTGCTGGTGCTCGAGACGCGCGACGAGGCGCATGTCGCGCGCGTGATGTCGGCGCTCACAGGAGCTGGCCTCGAAGCCATCCGGCTGTCGCCGGACCACCCCGAAGAAGGCAACGCAGTTACCTGACAGATTCCCCTGCGGCCGAGCGCCGCATCCTGCGCGACCGGGCCTTCATTTGACCTAGGTCAAGGATCGCGAGTTCGGTCGTCCTTAGTCTCGCATCAGGCTTGCGGGCGGCGACGTGAAG
>VGET01000059.1 GCA_016869195.1 Alphaproteobacteria bacterium
GCAGCACGCCAAAACCGCTGCCTAAACTCAAACCACAGATGAGCCGGGTCCTCCGTTAGCCAACGACCTCGCCTGTCTCAAATATTTTGACGACGGACAAGACCCTTCTTCGCGGCGTCCTCCGGATTGACCCAGGGCGCAAAGTCCTCTGCGGCGAGGGAAGGGAAGGTCAGGAGCAGATTGCCGAGGTCACCCTTGGGGTCGATCGCGAGCGTCGGGATGCCATCGATCGCCGCTTCTTCGATCAGCGCGAGGCAGAGGCCGGTCTTGCCGCTGCCGGTCATGCCCACGCAAATGGCGTGGGTGGTCAGGTCCTTCGAATCGTAGAGCAGCAGCGGCGCGGTCGGCTGTTTGGTCGCGAGATCGTAGGGGCGGCCAAGATAGAAGGCGCCGAGCTTCTCGTAATCCTCCATCACCGCCTCGCCGATCCTTTGATTGCCTCGCTTCAGTCCGCCGCCAGCTTGGGCGCCTTGAGCTTCTGGCCCAGCGGATGAACCTCGCCCTGGCCATAGCCGTTCTTGCGCGGCTGGTTCCTCAACTTGGCACGCAAGGCGGACGTGGCCGATTCGTCTACGGTCAGCGCTCCGCCGGGGCCTGACGCAGCCTTCAACACGACGCCATAAACCGTCTCGGCTTTCGCGCGCGAGATCCAGCCATTCGCCACGTCGTCGAGCACGCGCGCGGGCTCGCGTACCAGCGGATCGCCGAAGCCTCCGCCGCCGTTCGAGCGATAGATTACGTGATCACCCGGTTCGAGCCGGATGCCCATGGCGTGCATGCCGAGCTCCTCGACCGTCTCGGGCGAGGCGGCGCGGCGCACCGCCAACGTGTTCGGCCCGCCATTGGTGCCCCCGGCGAGACCAAAGGGTGTCACCTCCGCACGGTCGCCATGCATGGTGAGCGTCATCGCGCCCAGGGTCTTGAAGCTGCGGTCGATGCCCACACCGCCCCGGTGCAGCCCGTCGCCGCACGAATCCTGCACGCCATTGCAATTGGTGTAGAGCAGCGGATACCAGCGCTCCAAGGGCTCGATCGGCTGGTTGGTCGCGCCGCCGATGAAGATCATCATCTGGAACGAGTTGCCGTCCTTGTAGCTGCGTGCGCCCTGGCCGCCCTCGTTCCAGAGATAGTTGACGAACTGCTTGCCGGTTTTGGGGTGAACGCCGCCGATGCACAGATTGGCGAGGTTGATGCCGGCCGCGTACATGCGCTTCGGATTGATGGTCGAGAACGCATTGGCCCAGCACGCCATGGTGACCGCGGCAACCTTTTCATAGGCGCCGCTGGCATAGCCGGAGGCGGGCGTCGGCTCCTGGATGTCGACGCAGCTGCCGGGCGTCGAGATGATCGACAATGAGCGCGCGAGCCCGTGATTGAGCGGCGCCAGATGCGGGAAGCAGTGCAAGGTGCCGTCATAGACCGCGGTTTCAAGCGAGGCGCGCGGAAAGCCGAACGGCCCGGCCGGCGCCTTGTCGCTGCCGGTAAAATCGAACGTCACCTTGTCGCCCACGATCGTCATCTTGCAATGAATGCGGATGCGCGGCTTCTTCGGGTGCATCACGTCGCAGTCCGAGAAATCCTCGAACTCGAAGCTGCCATCAGGCAGCTCGGTCACCTGCTTGCGGAACATCTCCTCGGTGTAGTCGAAGATGTCAGCGAATAGGGATTGGATCGTGTTATCACCATACCGGTTGAAGAGCTCGAGCAGGCGCTCCTCAATCAGGCGGCCGGCGCGGTGCTGCGCGTAAATGTCGGCTACGCGCTCTCGGCCCGTGCGCATGTTGAACGAGATCAGCTGCATCACCGTCTTGTCGAGCTGGTCTTTCTTGAAGATGCGCATCGGCGGAATGCGCAGGCCCTCGGAATAGCAGTCGAGCGCACGCGGGTTGAAGCTGCCGGGCAACGCACCGCCGACATCGGGCCAATGGCCGGTCGAGGAATTGAAGGCGACGAGCTTGCCCTTGTGAAAGATCGGGCGGATCAGCTTGACGTCATTGCAATGTGTGCCACCGCTATAGGGATCGTTGAAGATGTAGACGTCGCCGGGCTCGAACTTCTCCTCGATCCACTGGCGCACGACGCGGACCGACGGCTCGAACGAGCCGATATGCGGCGCCTGATCGCGATTGCCGTGGGCTACCAGTCGCCCCTCGGCCGTGAGCAGCGCGCAGGAGTGATCATGGCCTTCGCTGATCGTTGCGGCATAGGCGAGGCGCGCGATCATCTCGCTGCCCTCATCGCACATGCTGGACAGCGCGTTGCGCAAGACTTCGAAGGTGACGGGATCGAGCTTCATGGCGTCATCCAATCGTGCATAGGAGGTTCTGCTGGGAATCGACGGTCGCGCGGGTACCGGGCGGCAGCAGCGTGGTCGTGTCGTTCTGCTCAATGATCGCAGGCCCCTCGACCGTGTGCCCGATCGGCAGCGTATCGCGGCGCCAGATCGGCGTATCGACCCGACCCGAATCCTCGAAATAGACCGAGCGGCGCGCGAAGGGCTGCGGCCTGGTCGACGGTGGCTTCGGGAAGTTCGGCGCCGGCGGTGCTTCGCGCAAGCCCTCGGCGCTGATGCGCGCGTTCACGAGCTCGAGGTCGGTCAGGTCTTCGGGCAGGGTATAGCCATATTCTTCGGCGTGACGCTTGTGGAAGAGTGCGAAAATCTCGTGGATATCGGCTTCGCTGAGCGCGCCATCACGCACCGGCAGGGTCAGCCCGCCGGAGACGCGGCCGTAGAAGCGCACGTCGAACAGACGCGTAAGACGAATGCGGTCTGCCGGCACGCCTTCGCGGCGGAGGCGCTCGCGCCCGTCGGCTTCGAGCTTGCGGAAGGCGTCATTGATCGTCGCGAGATCGAACTTCCGGTTGGTCGCGAAGATCGACTGTACGAAGTCGTGCTTTACCTCGACGAAGAGCACGCCGAGCGCCGAGCCGAGGCCCGGATAGTAAGGCACGATGACCTCGGGAATCCCAAGCTCGCGCGCGAGCTCGACCGCGTGCAGCGGCCCGGCGCCGCCGAAGGCGACGAGCGCGAACTCTCGCGGGTCGTGGCCGCGCTTGACCGAGACCAGACGGATCGCGCTCGCCATGTTCGCGCGCATGATGCGCAGGATTCCGGCGGCGGCTTCGTCATGCTTGTAGCCGAGCGGCGCGGCCACCTTGTCGAGCGCGGATTCCGCCAGATCACGCCGCAGCACGACGCGCCCGCCGAGCTTGGTCTCCGGGCTCAGGCGGCCGAGGATCAGGTTGGCGTCGGTGACGGTCGGCTCGACCCCACCGCGGCCATAGCAGGCGGGGCCCGGCCTCGCGCCGGCACTGTCCGGCCCGACCTTGAGGACGCCACCCTGGTCGACACGCGCGATCGAGCCGCCGCCCGCGCCGATGGTCGCGACGTCCACCGAGGGAAAGTTGATCACGATGTTGAACTCGATGTTCCACTCGCCGCGGATCATCGGGTTGCCGTTCTTCGAGAGCGAGACATCGGCGCTCGTGCCGCCGACATCGAGCCCGATCACATTGGGGCGGCCGGCAGCCTTGCCGATCTCGGCGCCCGCGACCACGCCCGCGGCCGGGCCGGATTGGCAGATGCGAGCCGGGATGCGTCGCGCCGCCTCGATCGACATCACGCCGCCGCCCGAATGGGTGATCAGCACCGCGCCCTTGTATCCAATCCCCTCGAGCTTGGTGAGAAGCGCGGACAAATAGCGCTCCAGCACGGGACCGAGATAGGCGTTCGCGACCGTCGTCGAAGTGCGCTCGAACTCCCGAATCTCGGGCAGGATTTCCGATGAGACGCAGACATAGCGCCCCGGCAACTCCTCATTGAGGATGTCGCGCGCGCGCCGTTCGTGTGCGCCATTGATGTAGGAGTGCAGGAAGGAGATTGCGACCGCCTCCGCGCCGCGCGCCTTCAAGGCGGCTGCGAGCTTGCGCAAACCGGCCTCATCGAGCGGCTCGACCACCTCGCCTTCATAGGTGAGGCGCTCGCCGATGGTGAGCGTATCCTGCCGGGTCACCAACGACGGCGCAGGGTCCCAATCCGAATCATAGAGGGTCGGGCGCGCGGCGCGCGCGGCATGGATCACGTCGGTGAAGCCCGCGGTCGTGACCAGCGCGGTCTTCGCGCCGGTGCGCATGATGATCGTGTTGGTCGCGATCGTGGTGCCGATCTTGATCAACCTGAGATCGCGCGGGGCATGGCCGAGGGCGGTGATCCCGTCCAGCATGCCGTCGATGAAGTCGGGCGGGGTGGACGGAACCTTGGCGGTGGTTACCGCGCCATTCGTGGTGTCATAGCAGATGACGTCGGTAAACGTGCCGCCGACGTCGATCGCCAGAATGTAGCGAGACATTGAACAAACCTCTCCCTCTTTGGCCTGCAATTTAGCGGCACGATCGTGTCATCGTCCATTGGTGACTGGGCCAATTGCCGGTCGCCGGGCATCTCTCCCTCGTCCTTCGACAAGCTCAGGACGAGGATGTTCTGTGTAGGGTCTCCGGTTTGGCCTCATCCTGAGCCTGTCGAAGGATGAGGCGGATGCGGAACAGTCTGCTCTTCGCGGTCGGCAGTGCCACCCAGAATCAGCGCCAGCACGTCGGGCGGCGAGAACGGCGCTGCGTTGATCTTGACCCCGAACGGCGCCAGCGCGTCCTCGACCGCGGCGGCAAAGGCCGGGGCGACCGGCATCACGCCGCCTTCGCCCACACCCTTGGCGCCTAAGGGGTTCAAGCTGGAGGGGTGTTCGAGGTGGTGCAGTTCGATCCGCGGAATCTCCATCGCTGTCGGGATCAGATAGTCCATGAAGGTCGTGGTGAGGAGCTGTCCCGCCTCATCGAAATGCAGCTTCTCATAGAACGTGCCGCCGATGCCCTGCGCGGTCGCGCCGAGCGCCTGGCCGTCGACGATTGCAGGGTTGATCATCACGCCGCAATCATGCACCACGACATAGCGCTCGATTCTGACCATGCCGGTTTCGATGTCGACCTCGAGGATGATGCCGTGCATGCCGCTCGCAAACGTCGCGCCCTCGGGGCGGTGATACTCGATCGCGCGCAGGCCCGGCTCGACGCCGGGCTCGAGCGTGATGATCGGGTTCGAGGCGGCCGCCAGCTCGGCCAAGGTGATGCCGACACCCGGCACGCCTTTCAGCTGAACTCGCCCCGCGACGATCTCCAGGTCCGACGCCGCGACCTCGAGCTTGTCGGCGGCTAGGTTGAGCGCGCGCTGGCGCACCTTGACGGTGGCTTTCTGCGCCGCGGTGCAACCGACCACCGCCGCCCGGCTCGCGAAGGTGCCGACACCCCAGGCGAAGCGGTCTGTGCGACCGGCCTGCACGACCACCTTGTCCGGGTCGACACCAAGCGTCTCCGCCACCACCTGCGCCAAGGTCGTCTGATGGCCCTGGCCTTGCGAAGGATAGCCGGTTGAAACGGTGACATGTCCCGTGGGCTCGATACGCACCTCCATGCCCTCATAGGGCGGGATGCCGGTGCCCTCGACATAGCAGCCAATGCCGATGCCCTTGTAGACCCCGCGGGCGCGATCGCTCGCCTGCGATGCCTTGAAGTGGCCATAGCCAAGCGCCCCGAGCAGCTTCGTCAGCAGCGCCGGATAGTCGCAATCGCGGTGGATCAGTGCGGTGTTGTATTGAAACACCGTGCCGCCGTCATAGGGGCAATCCTCGGGCCGCACCAGATTGCGCCGCCTAATCTCCACGCGATCGATACCCAGCCGATCGGCAAGCCGGTTCATCATGGTCTCCATGACGAAATTGCCGTGTGGCATGCCGGCGCCGCGATACGGGCTCACCACCGGCGTGTTGGAGTAGACCGCGATGTATTCGGTATGGATCGCCGGGATCTTGTAGGGGCCGGGGAGAATTCCTTGGGCGCATTCGGCGTTGATCGGGCCATAGGGGCAGTACGCGCCGCTGTCATAATAGTAGACGTCACGCAGGCCGAGCAGCACGCCGTCCTTCGTCGCGGCGAGTTCGGCCTTGTGGATCATCAGGCGTTCGTGATTGGAGCCGAGGAAGTGTTCGCGCCGATCCTCGATCCACTTGACCGGGCGCTTCAGCCGCCGCGCCGCGAAGGGGATGAGCAGCTCCTCCGGGTAGAGCAGCATGATCTTGACGCCGAAGCCGCCGCCGACATCGGGTGCGATCACGGTGACATGAGCCTCCGGCATGCCGAGCTTGGCCGCGATCAGCCCGCGCGCGCTCACCGGTGCCTGGGTCGTGTCCCACACCGTTAGGTGATCGGCGGAGGCGTCGAACTGGGCGACACAGCCGCGCGTCTCCATCGGCTGGGCGGCACCGCGCTCGGGCCGGAGCTCTTCGGCGATGACGATGTCGGCCTTGGCGAAGGCGGCCTCGACATCGCCGCGCCGATGCGGTGTGCGGCAGGCGATGTTCGAATTGGTGTCGTCATGCACGAGAGGCGCGCCCGGCTGTGTCGCCGCCAACAGTTCGACCGCCGCCGGCGACGGATCGTAGTCGACCTCGATCAGCTCAAGCGCATCCTCGGCGCGATAGCGGGATTCGGCGACGACGAGCGCGACCGCCTCGCCGACGAAGCGCACCTGACCCGGCGCGAGCGCGCGATGCGTGCGCGGAGAGATGAAACCACGGTCATTGTTCAAGAGCGGCATCGGGTCGTTGGCGGCACCCAGGTCCTCATGGGTGATCACCGCAAGCACGCCGGGCAGGGCTAGGGCCTTCGAGGCGTCGATCCGTCGGATGCGCGCCTTGGCGTGGACGCTGCGCAGGACGGCCGCGTGCGCCATGTTTGGCAGATGAAGGTCGTCGATGAAGCTCGCGGTGCCGGTGAGGAGCCGGTGGTCCTCGCGGCGCTTTACCCGCTCGCCGATCAGCCGCGTGCTCATGGCCGTTCTCCACGCATCAGGGCCGCCGCCTGGAGCACGGCCTCGACGATCTGCTGATAGCCGGTGCAGCGGCAGAGATTGCCGGATAGTGCCTCGCGAACCTGCGCCTCGGTCGGACGAGGGGTCTCGGCCAGATAGGCTTTCATGGTCATCAGAATGCCGGGCGTGCAATAGCCACATTGCAGGCCATGGTTCTCGGCGAAAGCAGTCTGCAGCGGGTGCAAACGCTCGCCATCGGCCAGCGACTCAATGGTTTCGATGCGCGCTCCGTCGGCCTGCACCGCGAGCATGAGGCAGGAGCGTGCCGGCTTGCCCTCGAAGAGAATAGTGCAGGCGCCGCACACGCCATGTTCGCAGCCGACATGCGTGCCGGTGAGCTCCACCTCATGGCGGATGAAGTCGCTCAGTAGCAGATTGGTCTCGATCGTTCGCCCAAAGGCGCGGCCATTGATCGTAACGCGGATGGTTCTCGTCTCGCTTGACATCATGCTACCCGGCCATGCGTCCGATGGCATCGCGCGCCGCGCGTGCCGCCATCACGCCGGCGATCTTCCTCCGATACCACGCGGGCGCGTGCAGATCATCGATCGGCGAGACCGCCGCGCTCGCCGCAGCGCCGGCCTCGGCAATCGCCGCCTCGCCGAAGCGGCCGTTCAACAGGGCAGCTTCGGCCGCGGGAATTCGCTGAGGCCCGTCACCCATGCCGGTGACGACCACGCGCGCGTGGCCCGCACCCGCTCGCGACACCACAATGGCCGCGGCGGCGAGCGCAAAGTCGCCATGGCGGCGGGCAAGCTCGGCGAAGCCCATGCCGGCTCCCGGTGGGGGCGAGGGCAGGTGAATGGCGGTCAACAGCTCGCCCGCGACGATCGCGGTGGTAAGCGATGAAACGAAGAATTCTTGCGCTGAAATGGTGCGTGCGCCCTTCGCGCGCTGAACGGTCATGCGGGCGTCGAGCGCGAGCATGACCGCGGGCAGTTCCGCCGCCGGATCATTGTGCGCGAGACTGCCGCCGATCGTGCCGCGATTGCGTGTTTGCAGATGGCCGACATGTTCGAGCGCCATGCGGATCAGCGGCCACTGTTCGGCGAGAACGGGCGCGCGCAACGCATCGACCTGGCGGGTCATGGCGCCAATTGTCGCGCCGCCGCGGTCTACCGCGATGCCGGCGAGTGCCGAAATGCGGTTGAGGTCGACCACGGTTGACGGGCGGACCAGCCGAAAGTTGAGCATGGGCATCAGGCTTTGTCCGCCGGCGAGCGGTCGCGCCTCTGCGTCGTCGGCGAGCAGAGCCAGCGCATCGTCGAGCGTTGTCGGGTCACGATAGGCGAAAGGCGGTGGCTTCATCGGCGGAACCCGTTGTTGGTTCACCGATTTCAGCAAGACGCGAGGCCTAGGTCACCCCCAAAATTCAAGAATCCGGGGGGACCGGCGCCGGTTCTGGCCTTGGAGCCGAGCGGCCTCGATCAGGCCGGCGTCGAGCCTGCTGTCCGTGCGGGCGCGTTCGGCACCAAATGCCCGCGTGCCGCCGTGGCGAGCCCAGTCAGAACGACCACCGTGCCGAACTGCCAAGCGATCACCATCAGCGCTGAATCGACCGGGTGAAACAGCCTCAAGCCGACATTTGCGAGCGCGGCCGCGGCGAGCGTGCCCCAAAGAACCGCGACCGCCCTTCGATCGGGCGAGCCGCGACGAATGAGCGAGACCATGGTCGCGATCGGCACAAGGCTGATGACGGCGATCGCGGGGATGCAATGAAAATCGAGCCAAAACGTCGCACCGACTTCGCGCCACTCCCTGCCGTACTGAAAGGCGAGCAGGCCGATCCAGGCGCCGAGCGGTACGATCGGGGCGAGAAGGGTGCGTCGGCGCGTGCCGGGAATGCCGGCGGCCAACGCGCCATAGCCGCCGATCAGCCCGGTCGCCACCATCACCAGCATCTCGGCCAGGTAAAGCCCTTCGCCAAGCCGTTCCCACAAATCGTTGCGCACGCCCATCAGGGCAACAATGAGCGCTATCGGCGGCACGGCAAAGGCAAGCCATAGCGACAGCCGGCGTCCGGTCGCGGGCAGGCGCCGGACCGCTCTCAGATCCTGCACCAGAGACTGAATGACGCGCTCTGTGCTCATCGATCTTCGGTTCCGAACGCCTTTCTAAGCGAACGAATGGCCCGGTGCGAGGCAACCTTCAGCGCAGCGACACTCATGCCGCTCTGGGCGGAGGCCTCCTTGAGTGACAGCTCCTTCAGGCCCATGAGGTCGATCGCCAGGCGCTGGCGTGGTGGCAAACGGGCGATGGCATGGCGAAGCGCCGCCGCGGAGACCGATCCTTCATGCACGGTATTCGTCGGAACGGTCCATAAGATTTCATCGGCTGGCTTAATCGGCCGTTCGCGCGACTGTTGGCGCACAAGCACGCGCCGATGGTCGAGCAGCCGGTGGCGGGCGATGGCGAGCAGCCAAGGCAGGAAGGGCCGCCCGGCCTGGAAGGTGTGGCGCACGGCATGGAGCGAGCGCAACGTCTCCTGCACGATGTCGTCGACATCGCTGGCCTGCGCCGACGACCATTGTCGGCGGACGAACCGGTGGATCACCGGCGTGACGTCACGCAGGAGGCACTCATAGGCCCGCCGATCGCCCTTGAGCGCGGCGTCCATCAACGGTGTCCAGGGGTCGCGCTCGTCGACCATCATGTCAGGGAACGAGGCTCATGGTCATGCCGGGCCCAATCTAACGCAAGGAAGGGCCGGACCGAGGCCTTGGCCAGCCCCTCACGCGAAAGTGAGCAGCGGGAAGCTCCAAAATGCGCGCCGGTCCTTCAATCTCACGCGTCCGTGATCACGCCGACGTAACCTTGAGCGTGACCCGCCCGAACTCAATCACGTGTATTCCAGACTCGGTAGAGGGGGTGTTCACCATGCCTAGATCCAGACATCGGCGCGGCCGGGGTAACGTCTTGTCGGCAACGATCGTGCCGATGGTTGTGTCGGTTGCTCTGGCGACCGGAACGACTGTCATCGTCAGCGGTGCTCGGACGCCGGCGTTCGCAGCCAATCCGTGCGCGGCGAAAAATCCCTGCAATCCGTGTGGCGCGAAGAATCCGTGCAACCCCTGCAATCCGTGCGGCGCAAAGAACCCGTGCAATCCGTGTGGGGCGGCCAATCCGTGCAATCCGTGCGGCGCCGCCGGCGCGTCGTTCAGCAAGAAGTGCGAGGTGCCGCGCCTCGCCGCAGCCGCCAAGGCCAATCCATGTGCCGCAAAGAACCCTTGCAATCCCTGCAATCCGTGCGCCGCGAAGAGCGCCTGCAACCCGTGCAATCCGTGCGCCGCGAAGAGCGCTTGCAACCCGTGCAATCCTTGCGCCGCCAAGGCCAATCCGTGCAATCCGTGTGGCGCGAGCAACCCGTGCAACCCCTGCAATCCTTGCGGCGCCGCCGCGAAGGTTGACATCACCGCCGAGGAAGCGATTGCGGCCTATAAGTGCATGATGCCCGAGCTGCAGGCGGCCTACGCGAAGTCCAAGAGCAAGGTCGCGGCTTCCTATGCGAAATGGGCGAGCTACAACACGCAGCCCTATGTGTCGGATACCCATGGCGGACGTTATGTGAACAACTACGCGAACAAGACCGGCGCGGCCTTTGGCAAGTTCGAGAAGGCAGGCAAGCTCAAGGCCGGCAGTGTGCTCGCCAAGGACAGCTTCCTGGTCGACCCCGCCGGGCGTCTCTCGGTCGGCCCGCTCTTCCTCATGGAGAAGATGAAGGCCGGCTTCAACAAGGTGAGCGGCGACTGGCGCTATACGCTGATCGGGCCCGATGGCAGCGTGATCGGTGAGACCAAGGGCAAGGGCACCAAGAACGTCGAGTTCTGCGCGGAGTGCCATGCCGGCGTCGGCGAAACCCAGGACCACCTGTTCTTCATGCCGGAAGGGGTACGCAAGGCGTCCAAATAGGATCCTTGCCCCTAGTTCCACTTTGTCCGGAGGAGAGAGACGATGCATGGGTTGAAGACGTTCCTGGCGACTCTTCTGCTGATCGCCGGTATTTCGGTGAACGCGTTGGCGGCGCGCGACTGGACGCCCTATACGCCGGAAGCGCTTGCCTCGGCGCAGGAGCAGAACGCGATCGTGCTGGTCGATGTGCATGCAGATTGGTGCCCGGCGTGCAGGGCGCAGAAGCCCATTCTTGACGAGCTGCGTGCCGACCCGGCGCTCGAAGGCGTGGTCTTCATCAAGGTCAATTTCGATGAGGACAAAGCGTTCCTGAAGGAACACAAGGTGCAGAAGCAGGCGACCATCCTCATGTTCAAGGGCAAGGAGGAACTTGGCCGCACCGTGTTCGAGACCGATCGCGAGCGCCTGCGCGAGTTCGTGCTCTCATCGGCTGCAAAGTAACCATTCTCGAACGGGAGGATCACAGGTAGCGCGCGGTGCTGCTGGCGTTCGTCGCCGGATTGGTGACGCTGCTCAACCCGTGCGTCCTGCCGATCCTCCCGATCGTCATCGGCTCGTCGATCATGGCGAGCCGGTTCGGGCCGGTGGCGCTTGCCGCCGGCCTTGTCGCGTCGTTCTCGGCCTTCGGCCTCCTCATTCTCTCGGTCGGCTTCTCGCTCGGCATTGACGGCGAGGCGGTGCGCGTTGGCGCCGCCATCGTCATGATCATCGCGGGCGTGCTGCTCGCGGTACCACAGGCGCTGATGCTGTTCGGGCGCGTGACCGCTCCGCTCGTGAGCGGCGGCAACCAGCTTCTGACCCGGATCACGGGCACCGGCCTCGCCAGCCAGTTCGTGATCGGTGCGCTTCTCGGCCTCGTCTGGTCGCCCTGCACCGGGCCTACCCTCGGCGTCGCCATCGCCGCCGCCAGCCAGGGTGAAAACCTCGGGTCGTCGTTTCTCACTTTCCTGGTCTTCGGCCTCGGCGTCGCACTGGCACTCCTGGTGCTTGCCTATGGCTCGCGCCGGGCGCTGGCTGGCCGGATGTCGACCGTTCGGTCGATCGCGCGGTGGGGCAAGCCGATCCTCGGCGGCATCTTGATCCTGATTGGCGTCGCGATCGTCATTGGGTTGGACAAACAGGTCGAGGGTGCGGTGTTGGACGTGTTGCCCGACTGGCTCGTCGCGTTCACCACCAGCTTTTGAGCCCCACGCGCGAGGCCCTTGCCCCCGCCGCTGGCGAGGCTACGCTCCGATCGAACAACCAGGACGGAGCGCAGAACATGGGGATCGATCCATTGCGGGGGCCGAACGCCGGCCTGATCGGCGTGCCGGGCTCGCGCGAGCGACTGGAGACGCCGGCGCTGGTGCTCGATCTCGAGGCGCTCGAGTACAACATTGCCGAGCTCGCGGGCCATGCCGCGCGCAACAACTACAAGCTTCGCCCCGTGGCGAAGATCCACAAATCGATCGAGATCGCTCGGCGGCAAGTCGCGGCAGGCGCGCTCGGGCAATGCTGCGCCACTCTGGCCGAGGCCGAGATCCTGGTGGATGCAGGGGTTCCCGGCGTCTTCCTATTTACCTCTGTGGTGACGCCGGGAAAGATCGAGCGCCTGGTGCGCGTGGCGTCTCAGGCCAAGGATTTCCTGCTCGCGGTCGATGATGCCGCCAATGCCACGACCATCGGCGATGCCGCGCGCAAGGCAGGCACGAAAGTGCGCCTACTCGTCGATTTGGAGGTCGGCGCACGGCGTACCGGCGTGGCGGACGGGGCGGCCACGCTCGCCCTCGCCAAGCACGTCGCGCGCCACCCGGGCCTCGTCTATTGCGGCATTCAGGGCTATGACGGGTCGCTCCAGGCCACGCGCAGCTATGACGAGCGCGCGAGCCTTCAGGCCAAGCGCGCGGAGCTGGTGCGTGGCGTGGTCGACCAGCTGACGCGCGCCGGCCTGCCGCCCGAGATCGTCAGCGGCGGCGGCACCGGCAGCCACGCCATCGATGCCGAGCAACGCGTGTTCACCGAGATCCAGGCCGGCACCTACATCTTCATGGACGTGAACTACGCCGACACCGAAATGCGGAAAGACGCGGCACAACCCTTCCGTCCCGCGCTGTTCGTGCGCACCTCGGTCATCAGCGCGGCGCAGCCGGGCTTCGTGATCACCGATGCTGGCCTCAAGGAATTCGCGCGGGAAGGCAGGGGTGGGCCCAGGGTTCATCGGGGTGGGCCGACAGATGCGCGCTATCTCATCGTCGGCGACGATATGGGGCGGATCGAGTTCGCGAAACCGACGGATGCGCTCAAGGTGGGGCAGGCGGTCGAGTGCCTGACGCCGCATTGCTATGCGACGCTGAACCTCTATTCGATCTACCACGTGGTGCGCGGCGACACACTGGTCGACATTTGGCCGATTGATGCACGGGCGACGTGGTAGGTCGGCCGGGGTTGCTGAACGGGTATTGTCGTCTGGCAAGGGCAGCGCGCCTGCGCCATGATGCTCGTCCGATCGTCCATGCATAGGGGGAGGTCGCGATGACCGCGAAAACCGTCGTTCTGACCGGGTATGAGCCCTGGGCTCATGCGAGCGAGAACCCGACGCTCGAGTTGCTCGAGCGCGCGCGGCAGCGCAACTATCAGGACATCAATCTGGTGACGCTGCGCGTGCCGGTGGAGACCAACAAGATCACGGCCCTGGTGGACGAGGCGCTCGATGAGTATCGGCCCGATGTCTGGATCAGTCTCGGGCTCTATCCTGGGCTACCGGTGATCGGCGTCGAGCGCACGGCGGCGAATGTGAAGGACTTTCCGGTCCCCGACAATGTCAACGAGCGGCCGCATGATCAGCCGGTCTTTCCGGATGGGCCGTTCGCCTATCCGGCGACCTTGCCGATCAAGGCGATCGTACGCGAGATGGCGGCTCGCGCGATACCGGCCAAAGTCTCGAACTCGGCCTCGACCTATTTGTGCAACCAGATCATGTACAGCGCACTCCACCTGGTTCGCGAAAAGAAGCTCGGCACGCGCGCCGGCTTCATCCACGTGCCGTGCACGCCGCAATATGTCGCGACCGCGCCCTACCCGGAGCACGAGTTTCCATCGATGAGCCTCGATCTGATGGCGGACGCGGTAGATGCGGCCATCACCACCTCGGTCAACCGAACGACCGACATCAAGGCGCCGCCGCGCGGCTACTAGCCCGGCACCGACATGTCGGTTACGGTGTCAGACGAGCAGGCAGGGCCCGGCTGCGCCGGCGTGATGATCACACGCGATGTTGCGCAGCGCTTCGATCGTGATGGCTTCGTCATCCTGCCAAGAATCGTCGCGCCGGAGCTTGCGGCGCGCGTGCGCGAACGCTTCGAGCCCCTGTTTCGCGGCGAGTTCGAGACCGGCCTTCAGCCGGACGAGTGGAACTGGCGACCAGAGCGCGACCCCGCCGATGTTACGCGCCAGATCTGCAATGGCTGGAAATCGGACCTGACGATCGCCGCCGTCGTGCTGTCAGCGGCGATCGGCGAAGCGTGTGCGCGGCTGGCCGGATGGCCCGGCGCCCGCATCGCGCAGGACAACGTGCTCTGGAAGCCGCCACAGGGCCGCCCGCTCGGCTTTCACCAGGACGCGAGCTACACCGATTGGGTCGAGCCCTCGGAAATGACCAGCTGCTGGATCGCGCTCGATGAAACCAAAAGCGAGCGCGGCACCATCCAATATGCGCGCGGTTCGCATCGCTGGGGCCTCGCGCCACCGATCGCCCGATTTCACGCGCCGGCCAATCCGACCGAGGAACTCGACCGGCTTGCAGCGGCACGCGGCGAAACGCCCGATCTCGTGCCGGTCGAGGTGTCAACCGGTGGCGGGGCGTTTCACCACGGCCGCACCTGGCACGGCTCGGCGCACGATACGGCGGGGATCGGCCGGCGCAGCCTCGTGATTCACTGCTTCTCGAGCGAGACGCGCTTTCACCCGCACCAAGTCAGCGCCATCTACAGCCGCTACAAACGCGCGGGCGACACGACGATGGACGAGAGCTTCTTTCCGATCACCTGGACGGAAACCGGCCACCGCTCGCCCTTCATCGAGCGCTATCTTGCCGGCGGCTGGCGCGATGCCTAGAACGTTGACGTTCAGTTGAGCCACAGCGCGTAGCGGAAGAACTCGCCGCCAAAGACGTCCATGATCGCGCGCCAGGTTTCCTCAGTGGTTTCCGTGCCGCTCTCGAGATAAGGCAGCGCGCCGCTGCCCTGAATGAACAGCACGAGATCGAATGTTCTTGGCTCGAGGAAGATGCGGCGGACGTTCATGCCCTTGTCGAAGCGCCAATGTGGTAGGAGCTTGCGGCCCTCGAGCAGCGCCTGAAACTCATCGAGGAACGCCTGCCACGCTGCGAGCTGCTCGTTGGTAATCAACATGCCAGGGAGTGCACCCGTTTGCGTCGGCGCCAGCACCCATTCCTTGCGCTGGTCGGCCTCGGCGAGGATGCGCGTCCAGCTTGCGCGGCTGTGCCGCACCATCGCCTCGAGATGCGCGAGCACCCGTGGCAAGCGGTCGGGCTCGATCACCGGCCAAT
>VGET01000060.1 GCA_016869195.1 Alphaproteobacteria bacterium
AGCAGCGCCGGCAATGCAGACCGAAGTTCCTTTGCGAAGCGCACCAGCACCGGTGCGTCGAAGCCGTCGTGCAAATAGGCGCCGAGATAGCCGCCGGCCTCCTTGCAGTCGAACCAGATTGTGGCCTCGAGGCAGAAACGGTGGATGGCCTCGAGTGCCGGAAGGCTCAGGAGATCATCGACCACGACGATCGACGGCGCGCTTGCCGCATAGCGCGCCTCGATGTCGGCGCGATCAAGGGCAGGGTTGAGGCAGGACCCCTCGATGTCGATCGCGGGGTGATGCAGCAACCGATTGTAGAAATGTGCGAGACGCTCGGCCTGCGCCGCGCTCAAGGCGCACGAATGCGACGGGTTCACCCCGTCGTCGATTGCACGGCGCACCTCATCGAGCGTGGCGATCATGGCACGGTCGGCAGCGGGACGGCGACGATGCTCGATCAGATAGGCGATCTGCTCGGCATCGTGCGCGAGCTTGAGCGGCGAGGCCCACTGAAAGGTCTCCGCCTGCGCCGGCTCGATGACCGCCGCGGGATCGACCGGCACGCTGCGCAGCAACCGCGTGGCTGTGCGATAGCAGGTGATCGCCTCATCCAACCGGTCGAGCCGCTTCAGCGCGGTGCCGAGATTGGCGTGCGCGGCGGCGGCGCTCGGCTCGAGCTGAAGCGCCACCCGATAGGTCGCCTCGGCATCGGCGAAACGCCGCGCCTGCAACAGCCGACTGCCGAGCGCGATGAGGGGTTCAGCACCTAGGCGCTGCGAATAGATCGTCACGAGACTATTGCCGGGTCGGCATCAGAACCACCCCCACCCTTCCCTCCCCTATCGAGGGGGAGGGGCGAGAATTGATGGCCGCCGCGCCCCCTCCCCCCTTGAGGGAGAGGGTCGGGGCGGGGGGTCGCAATCAGATCGCGCGCACGCCTCACGCGGCGGCGCGACGCCCGATCAGCGAGAAGATGTCGATCACGCTGCTGATTGAGCCTCTGGGCAGGCCATCGACGAAGGCCTCAAGCCGGTCATAGGCCTCGGGCACCACGCCTTCCTCGCGCCCGATGCGGCGAATGAGCGCCGAGACGTCATTCACGCTGTAGCTGTAGTCGCGCGCGGTTTTCTTCGCGTGTTCCTCGATCGTCCGCCCGTCCTCGAGCTCGACGCCGAGCCTGCACGAGAGCGTCGGCACTTCGGGATCGCTGACGAGGCCGACCCGCGTGACCAGATCATTGACCGCGCGATCGTCATAGGTGGTCATCATGCCGATGGTGGGCGAGCCGTGCAGCAGTGGCGCCGCGGCGCAGAACGGGATGCTCATGAGCGTGCCCGTGATCGAATCGAACGGCCCCTTCGAATCCATGCCGGCATAGCCGGTCTCGAACGGATTCATGCGCACCGTGACACCCTTGATGCGCGCACTGCCGATGCGCTCCTTGAGCGCGAGCGCAGCGCCGACCAGGGTCTGATTGTAGGCGCACACCGGGAACGGCTTGAAGGCGACACGCAAGGTCTCCCAGTCGCGCCCAAGACGTTCCTGGAAGGCCGCAACGTCGCAAGTCTCGCGCACATAGGCGCGCACGAAGCCGGCGCGGCCCTCGATCGCCTGTTTCGCGCCGACCGAGCCTGCGCGCGCCAGCATCGCGGCGGCGAGACCGTTGCGCGCGGCAACGCCGACCTGATAGCGCCACTCATCGGTGCCTTCGGCGAAGGACTGCAATATGCCGCCGGCGAAGGAGAGCGCGTTCGCGAGCGCCGCCTCGGTGCGCTCGACATCGAGCGCCATGAGCTTCGCCGCCGCCGCCGCCGCCGCCATCGTGCCATAAAGCGGCGTCGAGCGGAGGCCGACCGGCGCGGTCTTCGGGTTATAGGCCTTCTCCAAGAGCCCGCCGGCCTCGTAGCCGGCGACGAGCGAGGGCAGCAGCCGCTCGATCGGATAGCGCTCGGTCTCGACCAGCGCGGTCAGGAGCGGGATGACGATGGGCCCAAGATGGGCGGCGCCGAGCGAGTCCTCCTGCGCGCGACCGTGAAACAGCGCGGCGTTGGCGAGCAGCGCGCCCGGCACGGCGACCTTGCGCCCATCGCCCAGCATGGTCGCGCCCTCGGACTTGAGCCCGTCCATCGCGACCGCCGCCGCGCGCGCGACCGGCGCATAGGGCGTGTTATGGCAGCCGAGCGCGATGCCGTAACCGTTCAACAGGCACGCCCACGCCTTCGCCATCACCTCGGGCGGAATATTTGCCTCATTCAGGCCGTGCAGGAATTTCGCTAAGCTTGCGGTCAGGCCCATGATGTCAGTTCCCTTGATCGCGAACGGTCCACTATTTTTCCTTCGTCATGGCCGGGCGGAGACCCGGCCATCCATCTTGCCGCCGCTCTGGATGGCCCGATCAAGTCGGGCCATGACGAAAGCAAGTGGGCATGAATCTCCCTAACCCAACTTCTCAAACTCAGTTCGGAGCACCCGTTTGAGGATCTTGCCGGACGGGTTGCGCGGCAAGGTCGCGCGCAGATGCAGCGCGGCCGGCACCTTGAAGCCCGCAAGGTGCGCGCGGCAATGCGTCTCAAGCGCGGCGAAATCGAGTGTCGCGCCCGGCTTGGGCACGACGATCGCGACGGGGCGCTCGCCCCAGCGCTCATCCGGCAGGCCGATGACCGCGACATCCTGCACCTCGGGCATCTGATAGATCACGCGCTCCACCTCCGACGACGCGATGTTCTCGCCGCCGGAGATGATCATGTCCTTCTTGCGGTCGGTGAGGAAGAGGAAGCCGTCCTTGTCCAGATAGCCGACGTCGCCGGTGCGAAACCAATCGCCGAAGAAGCTCGCGCGCGTCTTTTCCGGGTCCTTCCAATAGCCCTTGGTGACCTTGGGCCCGCGGAGACAAATCTCGCCCGCCTGGCCCGCCTTCAGGCGCTGCCCCGCCTCGTCCCTGATCTCGACCTCGACATGGGCGAGCGCCCTTCCGGTCGAGCCGATCTTCTCGATCTCGCGACCCGCTACCATCAGCGTGTCGCCCGAGCAGGATTCGGTGAGACCGTAACCATCGATGTAGCGCGCCTTCGGGAACAGGCCGGTGAAGGCGCGTATGCGGCCCTCGGGCGTGCGCTCGCCGCCGCCGATGGTCCATCTGAGGCTCGACAGGTCATAGCGGCCGCGACCTTCGTGTACGAGCAGCTGCCCGAGCATCACCGGCGCGAGCCAGGCGCAGGTGAGCTGCTCGTCCTGTACCGACGCCAGCACCCGCGCGGCATCGAAATCGCGATGCAGGCACAGCGCGCCGCCGACCCAGAGCACCGCGACGCCCGGCAGGTCGAACGCGCCGACATGATAGAGCGGCCCGACCACGAGCAGCCGATCGTCCGCACTAAGCCCGAGCGCCATGACGTGATCCATGCACTTCCAATAGAAATTCTCGTAGGAGTGCATCACGCCCTTGGGCCGGTCGGTCGTGCCCGAGGTGTACATTAGGCGAAACAGGTCGCTCGGGCTCTGCACTTCGCAGGCCGGGATCGGGCGGTCATGGCCCGCAAGCGCACGCGAATCGCGCTGCGCCGCATCGTTGAGATACTCGACCCTGGTCAGGCCCTCGACGGTTGCACGAAACTCTTCATCGGCGAGCAACAGCTTTGCCTCGGCATTGCCGAGGATGTAGGCGATCTCATCGCGCGCCAGCCGATAGTTGATCGGCAGGAAGACCGCGCCCACGTGGCTTGCCGCAAAGGCGGCCTCAAGGAACGCCGCGCTGTTCTTCATGACGGCAGCGACCACATCGCCCGGCCCGATGCCTTGCGCCGCCAGCCAGCCGGCGACCCGCCCGATGCGGTCGTCAAACGCGCCATAGGTCACCCGCTCGGCGCCGTAGACGAGCGCGAGGCGCGAGGGCTCGCGCAACGCGTGGTAGCGGATGAAGGCGCTCAAATTCACCACGGTGCGGAACCTCGTTGACCGAACAATCGGCTCGTTTTATTCCCGGTGGCGGCGCTGATGCAACCGGCCGCATGGTGGCGTTGTGAACCGCCGAGGAATGGGGAGACGCGCATGCACGTCGGCAAGTACGAGTTTCTGGCCCAAGACCGGGTGGTGTTCGGCCAGCCCGCCGCCGAGGTCGTGCTGGAACAGGCCGAGCTCTACAAGGCCTCGCGTGTCTTCATCGTCTCGAGCAAGACGCTGAGCCGCAAGACCCAGCTGATCGATGAGATCAGGCGCACGCTCGGCGGCCGCTATGTCGGGTTGTTCGACGAGACGATCGCGCATGTGCCGCGCGAGACCGTCATCGCCTGCGCGAACGCCGTGCGCAACGCGACGCCCGATCTGATCGTGACCGTCGGCGGCGGCACGCCAATCGACACCGTGAAGGTGACCTTGCTCTGCCTGGCCGAAAAGGTTGGCGACATCGACACGCTCGGCGAATACCGGGTCCAGGTCAAAGCCGATGGCACGCGCCACCTGCCGAGCGTCGGCAAGCCGCCGGTGCGACAGATCGTGGTGCCGACCACGCTCTCCGCCGCCGAGTTCTCCAACCTCGGCGGCTGCACCGACCTCAAGCGTAGGGTGAAGGACCTGTATACGGGCCGCGAGCTTGGCGCGATGGTGGCAATTCTCGATCCGCGCGTGACCGTGCACACGCCCGAATGGCTCTGGCTCTCGACCGGCATTCGCGCGGTCGATCATGCGGTCGAGACGATCTGCTCGCGCGCACCCCAGCCCTTCACCGATGGGACCTGCGTGCATGCGCTCGCCATGCTGAACCGCGCGCTCAGGCGCACCAAGGCCACACCCGACGATCTCGACGCCCGGCTCGATTGCCAGCTCGGCGCCTGGCTCGGCTCCACCGGCCTTGGGAGAGTCGAATGGGGCGCGAGTCACGGCATCGGCCATCAGCTCGGCGCCGTCGCAGACGTGCCGCACGGCCATACCAGCTGCGTGATGCTGCCCTCGGTGCTGCGCTACAACAAACCGGTCAACGCGGATCGCCAGACGCTGGTGGCGACCGCGCTTGGCCTCCAAGGCGGCGAGGCGGCCGATGCGGTGGCGGCGCTGGTGGCCGCGCTCGGACAGCCGAAGACGCTTCGCGAGGTTGGCGTCTCCCGCGAGCACTATGAGGCGATCGCCAATGGCGCCATGCAGAACATGATGGTGCGCTCCAACCCGCGACCGATCACCGACCCCGCCCAGGTAGTGGAAATCCTCGATTTGGCTTGGTGAGCAATGAGCGCCAATACAACGAACTGCTCGTCGGCCACCGCAATAAGATCTGACAATATTGTAGGACAACCCCGCCACGTCGTGCTTTGCATCGATCAATCGTACGGACAACTGATCAACAATCGACTTGACCATGAAATAAAAGTGTTTGTCTGGCGTTGGTGTTCGGCGCACGATCGAGTCGCTGTGCCGAATCGGCAGGTTGGAGCGCGGGACGCCTATCGGTTTTTGGCACGACGAGAGGGTGCGGCGGCACACCGCCATGCTCCATCAGGTCAGCCATCGCTCGGCGCTGGACGACGTCGAGCCAGTCCTGAGCTTCCTTGGCGCGAGCAGCGATCCTACGTCACCGCAGGAGACCCTGGCCGAGGTCGGCCGTGCGATCACGGCGCTCGGTCTCAAGCACTTTGTGCTCCGCACGGACATTCATCGGACCCATGGGCATACCCAGGTCAGCAGCGTCTCCAATCAGCCGGAAGCCTGGAACCGCCGGGTGGTCGAGGCGGGCTATTACGAGATCTCGGCGGTGTTTCGCATTTCACGGAAACGGCGCGCCCCGTTCAACTGGTTCGACATCCTGCACGACCCTGAGACCACCGAAGCTCAATGGCGGATACATCAGGAGGCGCAGGAGTTCGGCGTTGGCCCCGGGCTGGTCGTGCCGATCCACCCGATCGGGCGGCCGATGTCGATCTTCATCGCAGGCTCAAATCCGGATGACGATCCCTCGGCCGATGTGATTCGCGACCGGCGCCGCGCGGTTCACCTGCTCGGCCTCGGCGTGTACGAGTCGGTAGCGCCATTCGTGCGCGAGCATCGGCTCATTCGGGACGAAGCGAGTGTTTGCGGCGAAGGCGCCAATGACAACGAAGCGTCATCCGAACCGCCGCTCTGGTCCACGCGGCCGCTCACCCGGTTCGAGCGGGATTTCCTGGCATGGACCGCGGTTGGTCTCGATCCCTGGACCATCTCGGAGCGCTGTGGCTGGCCGCTGTCCCAGGTCGAGCGCGCTCTCGCCCAGGCGGCAAAGACGCTTCAGGTTGACTCACGCGCCCATGCGGTTGTGCGCGCGATCCAACTCCATCTGGTCAAGCCTTGAGGGTCGATTCCCATTGGCTCAGGCCCGCGATGAAGCGGATCAGCAGGGCTGCTGCAATCGCGAGCGCCGCGAGATTGAGCGGCACGCTCAGACCAAGAAGCTGGCGGAAGCGACAGGTTGCCTTCTCGTTCCCCTCCGACCTTCGGTCGAATCGTCACCCAGGAAAACCTGGCGCTCCTATCGACTTCTTCACCATTGGAATGCCAGAGCATGATCTTCTCCTGACCGGCGGCCCGACGACCCACCCCGATCTTCGATTTCGCCGTCATCATGCCGACCGTGCTGCGCCCCGATCTGCTGCGCGCCGCCCGCTCCGTGGTCGAGCAGGACGTCGATGGCTCGATCAATCTGATGATCGGGATCGACCACCGCCTCGGCGACCCCGCGGTGCTCGATCGGGTGCGCAAGCTCGAGCGGCCGAACCGGCGCATCACGATCATCGATCCGGGCTACTCGACGGCACAGCCACGCGGCGGGCTCTAATCCAATCGCCATGGCGGCTCGCTCCGTACCGCGCTCTCGTTCATCGCCAACGCGCCCCGCCTTGCCTTCCTCGACGACGACAATTGGCACGCGCCGAATCTTCTGAGCACGCTGGCCTCGGCGATCGAGGGCAGGGCCTGGGCGTTCTCGCTGCGCTGGTATTGCGACAGCCGAACGGGCGAGCCGCTCGCAATAGACCAAATCGAATCGGTCGGCCCCGGCAAAGGCGTGCACCAGAAGCGTTATGGCGGCTTCTGCAACACCTCGACAATGATGCTCGACACGCACGCGACCCACCAGCGCCTGCCGCGCTGGTCCCACGGGACGGCGCAGGACGGGCGCGGCCCCGATCGCAGCATCTTCGCCGCACTGCTCGATCTGCCCTATGGCGAGACCGGCCAAGGCACCGCGTACTACTGGATGCAGCACAGCGACATCAATCACGGCGTCCGGCTCGACTGGCTCGAATCGATTGGCCTCACGCCCTCGCGTCCGACGCCCTTCGATGTCGCCGCGCGCCGTCTCGGCACGACGGCCCCTGGCACGTCACCCGCCGCACCGCTCGTGCCGGCCGGGCCCGATGTGCTGCGCCACTATCTGCACGAGGCGCGGGCCGGGACACTGATCCTGATCGGCGCGCCCGATCCGGCGCTCGCGTTGTTCGTCGCCGAAGCGATCCGCGCGAAGGGCGGCAGCCCGACGATCCTCGTGATCGATAGCCTCGGCGATGACGAACGCAAGCGCTCATTCCTCGGCGCGCTGGTCGGGTCGCCGTTGGCCGAGCACATCGTGCTCTCTGATCTCGACGCCGTGAACGCTGGTCATCAATTGCGCGAGGACGAGGCCCATGCCGACTTCGTCTATGTCAGGGATGTGGCGACGCCGGCCATCGGCGAGGTCCTGAGCGCGGGTTGGATCGCGCTCAAGCGCAACGGCGTGATCCTGGGCCCCGGCTATGACGCCGCGCGCAAGTCGGCCTTCGTTGCCGCGCTCAACCGCTTCGGCTTCGAGCGCGCGACCGCAGTCCGGCGCTGCGGGCCGCGGGGCGATCGTCACTTCCTGATCCAGCGAGTCTAGGCGGCGCCATGTTCGACTTTGCCGTCGTCATGACGACCGTGCTTCGCCCGAGCCTCATCAAGGCGTGCCAGTCCGTCATGACTCAGGAGGTCGACGGGTCGATCAACCTGATGATCGGCCTCGACCTCGCCATGGGTGAGCCAGCGCTCCTGGATCAGGTGCGCGCGTTGGCGCGGCCGCCCAAGCGGCGCATCACCGTCATCGACCCCGGCTACTCGACCTCGTCCTTGCGCGGCGGCGTGTTCACCTGCCGCAGTGGCGGCAGCTTGCGCACCGCGCTCTCCTTCCTCGCCAATGCGCGCTATCTCGCCTTTCTCGACGATGACAATTGGTACGCGCCGAATCACCTGGATTCACTTGCGCGCGTGATCGCCGGCAGGCACTGGGCGTTCTCGCTTCGCCATTTCGTGGATTCACGCACGGGCGAAGCGCTCGGCATCGATCAATGGGAATCGGTGGGCCCGGGCCTCGGCGTCTACGCCAAGCGCTTTGGCGGCTTCTGCGACACCTCGACCTACATGTTGGACAGCCAGGCGGCGGAGAACGTGTTGCCGCACTGGAGCTATGGCGTCTCGATCGACGGCGCGGGCGAGGACCGCCGGATCTTCCAGGAGCTTCGCCAGCAGCCCTATGGCGCGAGCGGGCTCGCGACCGTCTACTATGCGCTCTCGCACACCGACCCCAATCACGGGTTGCGCGTGCGTTGGCTCGAATCGATCGGTGCGAAACCTTCGCGTCCGACGCCCTTCGCCGAAGCCAAGGCGCGGCTCAAGCTGCGCCCGCCATTGACCGCGACCGGACCTGCACTCGCCAAGCCCGAGCTCGAGGCCCTGCGCGCCCCGCTGATCGAGGCCAAGTCGCGGCACGTCATCCTGGCCGGCGCGGTCGATCCAGCGGTCACCGCGCTCCTTGAAGCGCTCGGCACCGACCCGAGGAGCAAAGCAGAGATCCTCGATCTCAACTCGATCGACGGCGATCCGATCGAGACGCTGAGCAACCTCGCCGCCGAAGAGGTACTGATCGATTCGAGCTATGTCGGGACGTTGCCGCCGGCGCAGGTCGAACCCGTCATCGCCGCGCTCTGGCGCATGACCCGACGCACCGGCGCAATCATCGGGCTGGCTGCCTCGGGCGGCGAAGCCGCGCCCCAGCGCGCCGTGCTCGAGCGCTTCGCCTTCACCCGCGCGACTCGTCTGACCTGGCTCGGGGCTTCATGCCCCACACATTTCCATTTGGCGCGTTATTGAGCCGCAGACTCTTGGAAGCCGTTTGCGTCTCGTCTCGCCTTCCGCTTCACTGTGCCCCGCGCCGCGCCTGAAGTTTCACTCCGCGTGAGGTCACTGTGGATTACGCCTTCTTCACCATGCCGTTGCACCCCTATACGCGCGACTATACGACGACGCTGAAGGAGGATCGCGCGGCCATCCAGCTCGCGGACCGGCTCGGTTTCTCCGAGGCCTATGTGGGTGAGCATGTTACCGACCGCGCGGAGACGATCACCGACTGCGCAACCTTCATCGCCTCACTCATCGATTCAACCAAGCACATCAAGCTCGGCACCGGCACGGTCAATCTGCCCAACAATCACCCGCTGCAGGTGGCCGGCACGATCGCGATGCTCGATCATCTGCTCGAAGGGCGCTTCATGTTCGGCATCAGCCCGGGCGGCCTGCTGTCGGACGCCGAAGCGTTCGGCACGCTGGACAAGGATCGCACGGCGATGCTGGTTGAATCGATCAACCACATCCTCGCGCTCTGGACCACCGAGCCGCCCTTCGATCTCAAGGGTCAGTTCTGGTCGATCTCGACCAAGAAGACATTCATTTCCGAGATCGGCCAGGGCATGGTGGTGAAGCCTTTTCAGAAGCCGCACCCGCCGATCGTGGTCACCGTGGTCGCGCCGTTCTCCAAGGGCGTTGTCTCCGCGGCGGAGCGCGGCTGGCTTCCGCTCTCAGCCAATTTTCTGCAACCGGTCTGGGTCGCGAGCCATTGGCCGATGTATGTCGAGGGCCGCAAGAAGGCCGGCGCGGTTGCGAACCCGAAGGATTGGCGCGTCGCGCGCAGCATCTTCGTCGCCGACGACGAGGCGACCGCCCAAGCCTATGGCAAGGGGCTCGACGGACCCTACACGCATTACTTCAAGTCGCTCATGCGCAAGCTGATCTCGAACGGTCGCGCCGAGCTGTTCAAGAACGACCGCGCCATGCCGGATGCGGCGGTGACGCTCGAGTTCGTGCTCGACAAGCTGGTCATTGCCGGCACGGTCGACAGCGTGGTCGATCAGATCCTCAAATTCCGCGAGGCGACGGGCGATTTCGGCACGCTGGTTTATGCCGGCCATGACTGGAAGGATGAGAAACTCAGCCGCCGCTCGATGGAGCTGTTCGCGACCGAGGTGATGCCGCGCGTCAATCGCGCGATCGGCGCCCGCACCGCGGCGGATTGAGGCCGGGTTTCATTGTGGTGATGTGGCACCGTACCCCCCTCCCCCCCTTGAGGGGGAGGGTTGGGGTGAGGGGCATGGAATGACTGTCTCGCAAGGCCGCCCGGTCGGCATCTTCGGGCTCGGCATCATGGGCTCAGCGATCGCGCCGAACCTGATCGCCGCAGGCTTCAATGTCAGCGGCTATGATGTGCGGCCCGAAGCATGCACGAGTCTCGAAAGTGCCGGCGGCCGCGCCGTCTCGTCTCTTGCGGCGCTCGCAACGGAAGCGCCCACCCTGCTCTGCTTCCTGCCCGACGGCAAGGCGCTCGCATCCATTGCCGGTGAGCTCACGCGAATCGCCTCGCCCCTCACCATCATCGAGTGCTCGACCTTATCGATCGAGGACAAGGAGCACGCGCGGGGCGCGCTCGCCGCCTCAGGACATACGCTGCTCGATTGCCCCTTGAGCGGCACTGGCGCGCAGGCGCGCAACCGCGACCTCGTGGTGCTTGGCAGCGGTGATCAGGCGGCGTTCGAGCGCTGCCGCCCCGTGTTCGACGGCTTCGCTCGCGTGGTTAAGTATGTCGGCCCGTTCGGCAACGGCATGAAATTGAAGCTGATCGCGAACCTGCTGGTCGCGGTGCACAACTGCGCCGCCGCCGAGGCGATGGTGCTCGCGCGCAAGGCGGGGCTCGACCCGAGACTCGTGCATGAGACCCTGCGCGAGGGCGCCGGCGGCTCACGCATGTGGGACATCCGGGGTCCGCTCATGATCGAGCGGCGCTATACGCCGGCCACCATGAAGATCGACGTGTTCCAGAAGGATCTCGGGCTGATCGAGGAATTCGCGCGCGCGCTCGGCAGCCCGACGCCGCTCCTCGATGCCTCCGCCGCGCTCTATGACGCGGCCGAAGCGCAAGGGTTGGGCCCGCAGGATTCCGCGGCCGTGTGCGCGGTGCTGGAGAAGAAGGCGGGGCTCTGAGCCGGCACGGGCCACGCCATCGTCACATTCGTCATTCCACGGCGATGCGCAGCACGGACCGGGGAATCCATCGAGCAGCGCGCTCGGACGACGATGGGTCGCCCGGTCCTCCCCTCCGCCAAGCCGGAGGGTCGGCCGGAGGACGCGAAAGAAGGCGCGAGCGGCACGCTGCAACTCACCGCGTCATTGCCATTCCCTGGCGTTCCCCTCTCCCGCTTGCGGGAGAGGGATAGGGTGAGGGCGGCTTCGTCTGCGTCGCCGCCCCTCACCCCGCCCCTCTTCCCAAAGGGGAGAGGGGGCGCAAATTCTATTTCTCGAATAAGAGAAAGCAGGCGCCTCAGGCCGCCTTCTTGCCCCAGAGGCGCTTGGAGGCGATGCGGGCGCCGTCGCGCAGCGCCTCGAGCTTGGCCCAGACCACATCCTCGGCGATGAACTCATAGCTCGCGAAGGTGCCGAAGCCGCAGTCCGTGCCGCCGATGACGCGCTCGCGATCGCCCACCACCTTGACCGCCTCGCACAGGCGATTGGCCACCACCTCGGGATGCTCGAGATAATTGGTGGTGACGTCGATGACGCCGGGGATCAACGCCATGTCCTTCGGCAGCTTGTGCTTCTTAAAGGCGACCGTCTCGTGCTCGTGGCGCGGATTGCCGAGCGGCAGCGAGAGCGCGCCGACCTTGGCGCGATAGAGAATCGGCAGAATGTCCTCGGCGTCGACATCATCCTGATGCGGGCCGTTCCAATTGCCCCAGCAGACATGGAGGCGCGACTTCTCGCGCGGGATATCGGCCAGCGCGACATTCATCGCTTCGACGTGCAGCTCGACCCGCTTCAGAAACTCCTTGAGGCTCTTGTCGCCATACATGATGACCCGCTCCATCGCGAGGTCGGGCGCATCGAGCTGCAGGATGTAGCCCTGGCTTACGATGTAGTCGTACTCCTTCTTTAGCTCCTTCGCGATCGCCATCACATAGGCCGCGTCGTTCCTGTAGGCCTTGTTCTTGGGCGAGAGCAGCATGGTGGTGGAGACGATGCCAGGCGAGGCCGCCGACATGAACAGCTCCGAGAACTTGACGCCGGTGCGCTTGAGCGACGCCTTCATCGCCGCGACCTCGTACCTCGCATCGTCAAGGTCATCGTCATAATGGATCTCGCCGATCGCCTGCGGCGCGTTCCACACCTTGGCCAGCTCGGTCGAGATACCGATCTGGCGGCGGAAGTAATCGGCGAACTTCGGGAACTTGATCATGTCGAGCGCGGGCTTGCGGCGTGATTCGCCGCCGAAGCCGGTCATGCGCTCCATCGTGTAGGTGGAGAAGCCAACGCGTGGCATCTCGCCGTCATTGCCGATGTCGATGCCGTATTTGGCCTGGGCCTTGACCGTCGCATCGAGCGCCTTGGCGACCTCGACGTTGAACGCCGCCTTGCTGTAGGTCTTCTTCTGCTCGCGCTTGACCAGAAGCTTCGAGAGCTTGGCGGGGCGCGGCAGGCTGCCGGCGTGCGTGGTCAGAATACGGTCGGTCGAAAGCTTCATAGGAGTCTCCCTGTTGTGGGCGCGACCGTATAGAACCGCCCATCCCATCGCAACAGAGCGGATGGTAACCGCCCGTATTCCCGGTAGAATGAGTGTAAGAATTAACGAGACGACGACACACTGCCCCCATGCACAGCTTGCGGACCCTTCCGAGCCTGATCCGACACGGCTTGTCATCGCTGTTCCTCGGCCTCACCGTCCTTTAAACGATCGCCGAAAGGCCCGAGGCGGCCGAGCGCGACAATCGGCGCGCAAGCCTCGAGGAGCGGCTGGAGAACGTGCCGGTCGGCCCCTATGACGGCCGCTACAAGGGCGAGGTGAATTTCTCGATCACGACCTGCGGTAAGGTCGAGCTCGATTTCGGCATTATCAATTCCGAGCTGGTATTCCCGCGCGAGCGCGACCCGGAGTATCTCGACGTCCCTACGCTCAACGGGCGCATCGACGAGTCGGGCAGAATCGAAGGCATCGTGACCATCGGGCAGTACAACTACCCGTTCATCGGCACGGTGAAGGACGGCAAGGTCAGCGGCGCGGTCTATGCCCGCAAGCTGTTCTGCAATGGCGTGCTCTATGAAGCCGACATCTTCTGGAACGCGAGCCAGATCAAGAAGCGGGTCGCCGCCGTCCCGGCTGACGCGGCCACGGCCGAGCCGGAGAGCACAGCCGCGCTCGATGCCGACCCGCCAAAGCAGGAGCCGGAGCCCGCGCCCAAGAAATCTTCATCGCCCAAGAAAACCACGAAGGCCGCCTCGACAGACAAGGTCGCGCCCGTCATCGCGGCACCAGACGAGCTGATCGCCAAGACGTCGAGCATCACGCTTTCGGGTACTGTCACCGATGCCTCGGCCATCGTCGATTTCACGATCGACGGCAAGTCGCTCGCCCTGGAGAACGACGGCGCATTCTCGATCAAGCGTGGCGTGCCGCAGGGCGACAGCCAGATCACGCTCGCCGCGACGGACGAGTGGGGCAATGTCGCGATCCGCGTCATTCAGATTCGCCGCGAGGCGCAAGTGGCGGCGAAGGACGCGGCTGAACCCGTCAAGACCGTGCCGGCCGTGACCGCGATCGAAGAGCTGGACGAGCTCTCGCAGTCGATCGGCAAATTCAGTGCGCTGATCATCGGCAACGACAACTACAAGCATCTGCCGAAGCTGAAAACCGCGACGGCCGATGCGACCGCGCTCGCCGAGCTCCTGGAGCGGCGCTATGGCTTCAAGACCACGGTGCTCAAGAACGCGACGCGGCGCGATGTGCTGGCGGCTTTGGCGTCGCTCCGCACCACGCTCCGCTTCGACGACAATCTGGTGATCTACTATGCCGGTCACGGCTATCTGGATGAGGTCACCGAGCGCGGCTATTGGCTGCCGGTCGATGCCGAGGCCGACAATCCGGCCAACTGGATCTCGAACGCCGACGTCACCGACATGCTGAAGGCGCTGCCCTCGCGCGCCGTGCTGGTGATCGCCGATTCCTGCTACGCCGGCACGCTCACCCGCGCGATCGTGCCGCCGGCGGTGGGCGGCGCGGGGCGCCGCGCGTTCCTCGAGCGCGTCGCGGCCAAGCGGGCGCGCACCGTGCTGGCCTCGGGCGGACTTGAGCCCGTTGCGGACTCGGGCGGCGGCAAGCATTCGGTGTTCTCGAAGGCGCTGCTCGATATCCTCAGCGAGAACGACGCGGTCATCGATGCACAGAGCCTGTTTGCGCCGATCCGCCAGCGCGTCGTGCTCAATGCCGAGCAGACGCCGGAATATTCCGATGTGCGCCTCGCCGGCCACGAAGGTGGCGAGTTCATCTTCGTGCCGCGCTGAGCGAACGATCCCAGAGAATTTGTCGCCAGCCGACGATAGGCCTTAACGCGGCATTAATGCCGCTGGGCGATACCTGAGTGTAACACTCAAGCATTCTACAGTGCCTTCGCGTAGAAAACGCGTTGGCCGGAGCCATCCCTTTGTCCCAATCAGCCACCCCGTTGGCCGCTCGCATTCGCACATCCACTTGGCGGCCGGCCGCCGCAGCCGCCGTCATGACGGCGCTCAGCGTCGCGGTCGCTTTTTTGCTGTGGTGGCATGACCGCGCGCTCGTGGCCAATGACGAACTGGCGATCCAGGCCTTCCAGCAAATGGCAACGCAATACGTGCCCCAGGATATATGGCGGCAGCAGGTATCGCCGATTGCCGAGCGCATGGCCGACAACATTTCACTACTGCCCTGGATCGTGCTTGTTGGCGGCATCGTTTCTGCATTCGGCACTGGGGCGCTGATCCGCTCCTTGCAAAACGCGCGGCGCGGAATTGACGCGCGGCAGAGCGCCGAGGCCGAGCTGAAACTGGCGAATGCGCAATTGCGCGGCTTGTTCGATCACTCGCCAATCCACATCGTGCTGAAGGACTTGGAGGGGCGCTATGTCATGGTGAACCGCGAATGGGCGCGGTTCTATGGCGAGAACGCCGAGGCCGTGATCGGCAAGACGCCGGAGCAGGTCCATGGCGTTGAAAGCGCAGCCCC
>VGET01000061.1 GCA_016869195.1 Alphaproteobacteria bacterium
CAGCCTTCTCCTGCGCTGGCTCGGGAGGCTTTGGCGTGCCCTCTTCCTGGCCTTCGCCTATCGGGCCTCGCTGCCGCTGCCGGCTTGAAAAGCCGCCACAGCGAGTTCTTCACGGGCGACTATTTATCTTGAATTTTGCGAGTAGTGGAAAATACCATCCTAACGCCTTGCACAGAGCGTCAGTTACGTTTACGCCTTCTTTTTTTTGTTTCTATCGTGGATGGTTAGCATCCCGCAGACTTCGACAAAATGAGAAAACGTAGTGGTCACACTGCGCGAAAGATTTTGGTCAGCGTATATGTGGGCGACCATGCGATACAAATCATCTGGGCTTGGAGTCGTCTTCGAGTCGTTCGCCATCAGAGACTGCCTCATCGTGCCCTATAGAGATGTCCAAGCACGAAGAATAGGTCGTAGAGGCTATTCTTCAATGGAATTAGAGGCGTTTGTCCGAGACTCGGGGCGCGACGATTGTTAGTTCGTCCGGTCCTCGCGACGCCCGGCCGGCCCATGACGGGCAGGGTGGTCGCTTTGCCTGTGAGCCCTGGCGCAGACGCTAGCGCTAAAGTGCCCTCCTGAGCGTCACGTTGATCCGGCAGCGACCGGTCGCGGGGTGCTCGCCGTCCTTGAGCGGCGCGATGCCGTGAAAGGCCAGGCGCGAGGGGCCGCCCCAGACCGCGACGTCACCATGTTCGAGCCGGACGCGGCGGGGCGTGTCGGTGCGCGTCAGGCCGCCGAACAGGAACACGGCCGGCAGGCCGAGCGAGAGCGAGACGATCGGCTGGCTGAAGTCGCGCTCGTTTTTGTCTTGATGCAAGGAGAGGCGCGCGCCCGGCTCATAGCGGTTGATCAGGCAGGCATCGGGCACGAAGCCCTCGAACCTGGCCGCCGTCGCAGCGGCACCCGCCAGCGTCGTGAACGCGGCCGGCAGTTTCGGCCAGGGCTTGCCTGAATCAGGATCGCGCGCGTCATAGCGATAGCCGCGCCGGTCGCTCACCCAGCCGGCCGCGCCGGCATTGGTCATGGACGCCGACATGCGGAAGCCGCCTGGCGTTTGCATGAAGCGGAACGGCGCGGCCCGGGCGATGCGCGCGACCGCGTCGAGCAGCGACTCGGCGTCGTGAAGCGCGAACCCGCGCAGCAGGACCGCGCCCGGACCGAGGATCACGGGTGAGGTTGGCTCGTTTCTGGAATCCCTCGTGAAAAGATCGGTTTGGAGGGCGTTGCTACTACAGCGCATCATGAAAAATGAGGCCCAGGGTGAAGCGCTCGCCGGCGCGAATCTGGCTCAAACCATGCTTCAGTATTACCCGGTAAACCCCTCTTGAGCCTTGGATCGGGCGGTATCGCACCGGGAAGACCACCGCGTCGCCCTGGCCGAGCGGCACGACCATGGCGCGCGACTGCATCCGGGGCCGCTGCTCGCTCAGCAAGAACTCGCCGCCGCTGAAGTCACGCGCCGGCAGCGAGAGCAGCACCGCGACCTGGAGCGGGAACACCTCGACGCCATAGAGATCCTGGTGCAAGCAATTCTAGTCGCCGGGCCCATAGCGCAGGAGGAAAGGCGTCGGCCGGGTCTGGCCGGCGGCGTGGCAGCGGGCGAGATAGGCGTCATGCGTCGCCGGAAACCGCGCGGGCTCGGCCAGACGCTCGTTCCACCGATTCGCGATGTCGGCGAGCGGCTGGTAGAGCGCCCGGCGCAGCCTCGCCACGAGCGGCGGCAGCGGATGGGCGAAGTACTGATACTCGCCGCGCCCGAAGCCGTGGCGCGCCATGACGATCCGGCTGCGGAAGCGGGCGGAGTCCCGATAGAGCGCCGCGAGCGCGGTGCAGTCGGCGGCGGCGAGCAGGCCCGGCAGCAGGGCGAAGCCCTCGGCATCGAGCGCCGTCGCGATCACCGCGGGTTCCAAATCGGCTGCACTCTCAAAGCTCCGCTCGGACGGAGGGGGAGCGGCCGACGCCAGGCGGGCCGAGCTCATGGTGCCGTGCCGGCGCGCCACTGGTCGGGCTTGCAGCGCTTGCACGCGCGAAAGCCGGCCGCGACCGCGTCCGCCGCGCGGTTGTGGAACTCGACGTTCTTGCGCAGCGGCTGGCGCGACTTGCAGGACGGACGGCAATAGATGCGCGTGGTCTTGACCGCGACCCAGAACGCGCCATCGGCCGCCGCCTCGCGCGCCTGCAGCGCCGCCCAGCGGGCCGCATCGGTGGCGTAGCGGCTTTCATCGTTCCTTGGGCTCATCGCTCGCTCCACAATTCGGCAATCTGAGGTCCGCGAGCCTAGGGCATCAGCGGGGCGCGGCGCATTCCGTTCCTTGCGCCGGCGCGTCTTCACCCACCGATGAAGCTGATCCAGCCGGTGATGACGTATTTCTCCTCCTTGGGCGCGACCACGCCGCGATGGGTGTGGGTGAAGCCGGCCGGCCAGATCACGGTCTTGCCCTTCTTGGGCTGGACGACATGCTGCTGGTGGAGGAACTCGGTGCCGCCGCCTTCCCTGATGTCGTTCAGAAAGGTCTGGAAGGCGAGCACGCGGTGCGCGAGGTCGAGCCCGCTGCTCTCATAATGCGCGCCGTAAAACCCGCCGCCCGGCTTGTAGAACTGGATTTGCGGCGGCTCGAGAAAGCCGAGCTTCGAGCTGCCCTTCTCGGTCAGGATCGGGAACGCCTTGCAATAGGCCTGGAGGCCCTTCATCACGTGCTCGCGATAGGCGCGCACGGCGGTGGCGTAGATATCGTAGGGCAGGCAGGTGAGGCTCGCGTCCTCCGAGTCCTTCCACGACTTGTCGAGTCCCCGCGCGCTCAAGCCCTCATGGCTGAAGCCCAGCTCGCGTGCCTTCTTGAACCCGCGAATCAACTCATCGCAGAGCGATGGGTTCGGCATCTCGAATTCCCTAAGCCACTGCATGGTTTTTCCCGAAGAAACGGCGCGGAACGCGGCACTCAGCGTCAAACCCTAATCCAACAAACCGGTTCGCAAACCGCAAATGAGCGGTGACGCGATGAAGTGCCTCTGATGATTTCCGAATCATGTTGGCAAGGCGAACACTTTGTGGGTACGGTCGTGACCGGACTGGGGCGCACGCTGGCAAGGGCCACCCGTCAGAGGTGGGACTTGCGGCGAGTGGTCCGGTGTGTCAGTTTCGCGACCACTTTTGGATCCTACTCATCTGAGGGACTTTAGGGGGGTCTTTCATGTCGTATGAGGATAAGAAGGAACGCATCTACAAAGAGCTTTCGCGGCTCTGGTCGATGCATCTCGACCGCAAGAACTTCAAGGTGTCGCGCCGTGACCTGATGAAGGGCATGGCCGCGATGGGCATCACCGCCGGCATGGCCAAGTACTTCATGCAGGGTGCCCCGCTTGGCGTTCGCAAGGCCTGGGCGGCTGAGGGTGGAACGCCTGAGGAGCGCGCGATCAACGCCGCGAAGGCGCTGTTCGCCAATGCCAAGAAGAAGACGATCTCGATCATGCATCCGTCGGGCTCCGGCGGTAACATGACGCCGTTCACCAAGGAGTGGAAAGATCTCACCGGCTTCGATGTCGAGCTGATCGAGGTGCCGGTGACGCAGACCCACCAGAAGGCGATGCAGGAAGCGGTGGCCAAGACCGGCCGCTTCGACCTGATGATCCCGGCGCCGTTGAGCCTGCCGGAGCTCGCCGAGGCCGGCGCAGCGCTCGACATCACCGACTATGTCGCCAAGTACGATCCGGAAGACAGCCACGGCGACAACCAGCTCGAGTTCCCGGTGCGCGAGTTCGGCCAGAAGTACAAGGGCCGCTATTACGGCCTCTACTGCGATGGCGACGTGTGGCACCTGTCCTACCGCATCGACAAGATGAAGGAGAAGGGCAAGGCGCCGTTCGCCCAGGGCCTCATGGTCGACACGTGGGACGACTACGACAAGCTGTGCGGCGAGATGCACGACAAGGCCAACAACTTCTACGGCGCCTTGGAGTATCGCTCGCCGTTCTGGAACAAGTTCCACTGGATGACCCGCTTCCAGTCGAAGGGCGTGCTCTACTTCGACAAGGACATGAACTCGATGGCGGCGTCGCCTGAGAGCATCAAGACCTGCGAAGAGATGGTCAAGCTCCAGGACGTGATGCCGACCGAGCAGTTCACCTACGGCTTCACCGAAAACTATTCGCAGTACTACGCCCAGGGGCGTGGCTTCTGCGAGTTCGGATGGCCGTCGCTGTGGCGCTACAGCATGGACGCCAAGGGCGCGAAGTCGATCGTCGCGGGCCGCGACGACAAGGGCTTCCCGATCCAGAGCGCGCCCTCGGGCATTCCGGGCACGAAGAACGCCGCGGGCGAGACCATCCGCGCGGTCATCATGCCCTTCGCGTGGGACTTCGTGGTCAACAAGCACTCCGAGATTCCGGAGGCTGCGTATCTCTACTCGCAGTGGCTGACGGGCCCGACCATGTCGATGCGCTCGATCCCGAACGAAGGCGGCTACTTCGATCCGTGGCGCCGCAATCACTTCCTCGCGCCTTCACCTGAGTTCTTCGCCGGCTATCCCGGCGACTACCTCAAGGTGCAGTTCGAGGAAATGACCCAGGCGGTGCCGGAGATCATCATGCCCGGCGCGGCCGAGTATCACGACGCGATCGATAAGAACCTGCAGGCGGCCTACAACAAGCAGAAGACGCCTGAGAAGGCGATGCAGGATGCGGCCAAGGAAATGGATCGCATCACGAAGCGTCGCGGCAAGGACAAGCAGAAAGAGTCCTGGATCGCGCTCGCGAAGATGTACCCGGAGCCTCTGCAAAAGGCGGCCGGCGTGGCCTCGTGGAGCTGATTGCGCCGATCAAGGCGTAACGTCCGCGACGGGCTAGACTGAAACGGATGGCGCGTCTCTCTTCCCTGAAAAGGGGCGGGAGGCGCGCCAGCCGCGACATCACGATAGAGACTGGACACGAGACACCGTGGCGACCAATGAAATAGGGAACCGCGCCATGCGACGCGCTGGGCGTGGCTTCGATCCGAACAACAAGAAGTACATCGGCGGACTATTGATCACGCCGATCCAGCTCTTGTTGACGGCGCTGTTGATCTTCCCGTTTGTGCTCGAGCTGATCCTCAGCTTCAGCGAATGGTCGCCGGTACAGGGCATCGGCCTGTGGGAGGCTGTCGGTGAGGTGTTCACCGAAGACCTCAGCCAGGGCATCAACTACAACATTCTGATCACCGAGGAGCCGCGCTTCCTTGAGGCGCTCGGGCGCACCGCGCTGATCTCGGTGACGAGCCTCATCCTCGAATTCCTGATCGGCCTCGGTTTGGCCACGCTCTTCCTCAAGGCGTTCCCGGCCAAGCGGGTGTTCTTCACCGCGCTCCTGACCCCGATGATGATCATGCCGGTCGTCGTCGGCTACACCTGGTACATGCTCCTGCAGTACACCGGCCCGGTGAACCAGGTGATCGGGTGGATCGGTGGCGGCCAGCCTGACCTGCAGTGGCTGAACAATGGGTTCCTCGCCTTCTTCGCGGTCGTCATCACCGAGGTCTGGCATTGGACGCCGCTGTTCTTCCTGATCCTTCTCTCGGGCTTGAATGCGGTGCCGCAAAACCCGATTCGCGCGGCCACCGTGCTGGGCGCGAGCGATTGGCGCATTTTCTGGACGGTGGTGATGCCGAGCATGAAGGGCATCATCATCATCGCCTTCGTCATTCGCGGGATGGAGGTGATCAAGCTCTTCGACGAGATCTACCTCTTGACGCGCGGCGGCCCGGGCACCGCGACGGAGACGATCAGTCTCTATCTCTACAAGCTGGCGTTCGAGGACTTCCGCCTCGCCTATGCGGGCTCGGCCGGCTTCATCATCCTCATCCTGACGGTGGTGCTGATCAACGTGATGTTGAAGCCCATCCGCTACCAGTTGCTGGAGAAGCGCTAGATGCCGCCGAAGAAATTTACTTGGTACAACGGCATCGGCCTGACACTGGCGCTGATCTTTGCGCTCTTCCCGGTCTTCTGGATGGTGTCGACCTCGTTCAAGCCGTCGAACGAGTGGGTCAAGCAGCCGCCGGTCTGGATCTCGGGCAATGCCACGGTCGAGAACTACCTGACGATCCTGTGGCCGAGCGTGCTTCTGGAGAAGCGTGGCGGCCTCACCCAGTACACCGAGGAGGGCGAGCAGAAGGTCGCCGAGACCACTGGCGTCGGCGGCGCGGTCGGCGACATCCTCATCAAATCGGCCTGGCAGGCGATTTGGGGCTCGATCATCATCTCGGTGTTCGCGACTGCGCTTTCGATCATCGTCGGCCTGATGGCGGCGCTTTCGATCTCGCGATACCGATTTGGCGGCAACACGACACCCTTCTTCATATTATCGGGTCGAATGTTTCCGCCGATTGCGATCGCGATCCCCTTCGTCGTCATGTTCAGCGATGTCGGCGCGACCGACACCTATTGGGGTTTGATCCTGGCCTACGCGGCCGTGACCGTGCCGTTCTCGACCTGGATGCTGAAGAGCTTCATCGACGACCTGCCGAAGGAAATCGAGGAAGCGGCGATGATGGACGGGCTTTCGCGCTGGATGGCGCACGTTAAGATCACCATTCCGCTGATCAAGGGCGGCATCATCGCGACCACCCTGTTCATCCTGATCCTGAACTGGAGCGAATTCCTCTTCGCTCTGATCCTGACCTACACCAAGGTCGCGACCATTCCGGTTCAGTTGGCGAAGTACTTCTCGGCGACGGAAGGTGCGCTCTATGGCGTACAGGCCGCGCTCGCAACCGTCTCGATCGTGCCGCTCGTTATCATCGGCTTCTTCATCCAGAAGCACCTGGTGCGTGGCCTCACGCTCGGCGCGATCAAGCGTTAGGGTCGATCCATGGCGATCAAGCTCGAACTCATCAAGCTCCGCAAGGAGTATGGCTCGCTCATCGCGGTCGACGATGTTTCGCTTCAGGTCGAGGAAGGCGAGACGATGGCGTTGCTCGGCCCCTCGGGCTGTGGCAAGTCGACCACACTGAACATGATCGTTGGCCTCGAATTGCCGACGAGCGGCGACATCCTGATTGACGGTCAGTCGGTTGCGAAGACGCCGGTCGGTCGGCGCAATGTCGGCCTGGTGTTCCAGGACTATGCGGTGTTCACGCACATGACGGTGCGGCAGAACATCGAATACGGCCTCAGGGTACGCAAAGTCGCCCGTGCCGAGATGAACAAGCAGGTTGATAAGATCGCGTCCTTTGTCGGTCTCGGTGACAAGCTCAGGCGCAAACCCGCGGAGCTCTCGGCGTCCGAGCTGCAGCGCGTGGCCATCGGGCGGACGCTGGTGACGAACCCGCAGATCCTCTTGCTCGACGAGCCGCTCTCCAACCTCGAAGCTGAGATGCGCCATCAGATGCGGCGTGAGCTGCATCGCATCCAGCTCGAGACCAAGCAGACCATCATCTATGTGACGCACGACCAGATCGAGGCGCTCTCGCTCGCGCATCGCATTGCGGTGATGAATCTCGGCGTGCTCCAGCAATACGACACCGCCTACAACGTCTATCACTATCCGCGCTCGACCTTCGTCGGCAGCTTCCTCGGCAATCCGCCGATGAACTTCATCACCGGCGTGGTGAAGAGCAATGGCGGGCAGCGCTATCTGGATCAGAACGGCGCCATCATTCCACTGCCGCCCTCGAAGCCGTTGACCGCGGTGCCGGACGGCAAGTCGGTCAAGGTCGGCATTCGCGCCGAGACGGTCGATGTCGTGCCGGCGGGGGCGCAGGGCGCATTCTCCGCTGAGCTGCTGGCGGTCGAGCCGCAGGGGCCCGAGGCAGTGATCACGGCCAAGTTCGGCGGCGGCACCATCAAGTTCGTGGTGCCGACCTCGGCGGTGCCGAAGTCCACCGGGCACGTGTCGCTGGTACCCCACGCCAATCTGCTCGCGTTGTTTGACGCGGAGAGCGGCGTGCGCCTGATGAACGGAGCGGGATCGTGAGCGATAATCTTCTGGAGCTGCGCTCCGTCAGCAAGAATTACGGCAAGACCCAGGCGCTCGAAGAGCTCAGCCTTGCGCTGCCGAAGGGCTCGCTGGTCGTGCTGCTCGGGCCGGCTGGCGCCGGCAAGACCACGACGCTGCGTCTCGTTGCGGGGCTTGAGTCGCCGACCAAGGGCTCGGTCTGGCTCGAGGGTCAGGATGTCACCAAGTGGCAGCCGAACCAGCGCAATATTGCGATGGTGTTCGACAACCTGGCGCTCTATCCCAACCGCACGGGCTACGAAAATATCGCCTTCCCGATGCATTTGGCCCGCGTACCGAAGGCTGACATCGAGCGGCGAGTGAGCGCGATCGCCGATCAGCTGCGCATCTCGCACATTCTGGGCCGTGTGCCGGCGACCTTCTCCGGCGGTGAGCGGCAGCGCGTTGCACTTGGGCGCGCCATGGTGCGCGAACCCAAGATGTTCCTTCTGGACGAGCCGCTCTCGAGCCTGGACTTCATGCTGCGCATCGAGCTCCGGACCGAGCTGAAGCGCCTGCAGAAGGACGTCGGCAAGACCTTCCTCTACGCGACACCGGACTATACCGAGGCGCTCGCGCTCGGCGACATGGTGTGCGTGATCCTCAAGGGCAGCGTGCGCCAGCTTGCCCCCGCCCAGACGCTCTATGACCGTCCGGCCGATCGCGATGTCGCGCGCTTCGTCGGCAACCCGCCGATCAATCTGGTGCGGGGCGAGCTCGACCGTGTCGATGGCCGTGCCAGCATCCGCTTTGGCAATGTCGCGCTGCCGCTCAGCCCCGAGGCGGAGCGGAACCTGCCCTCCGGCGTCAAGCAGGTCGAGGTCGGCATCCGGCCCGAGAACGTGGTTGTGCAGCGCCAGGCCAATGCCGGCGCCGCGCTCGGACGCATCAGCGATGTCGAGCCACTCGGGATGCACACCGCGGTCGAGGTTGATTTTCAGGGCGCCGGGCTCACCGCCACGATCGCGGGTGAGCGCGAGTTCGAGGAGAACCAACCCGTCTCGGTCAACATACTGTCCGAGACCATGATCTTCTTCGATCTCGTCACCGGCAAGCGCATCGGCGCCTAAGCGAGTTGCGATGAAAACACGGGGCGGCGCTGGAAACGGCGCCGCCCTTTGACTTTGTGACCCGCGGCGATACGGCGTCCGCGGCGGCGTACCCAAGGCGCGGAGGCCCATCATGGTCAAACATGGCTTCAAGCAACTGCTCGCGGAGGCGAACGCCCGCATCGCCTCGGTTTCGGTGTCGGAGGCCATGTCCCTGGTGAACGATCCGAACGTCGTCTTCGTCGATGTGCGCGAGACGATCGAGCTGCAGAAGGCCGGCGTGATCGAAGGCGCGGTTCACGCGCCGCGCGGCTTTCTCGAGTTCATCGCCGACCCCGAGAGCCCGATGCACAACCCCGTGCTCGCCTCGGGCAAGAAGCTCGTCGTCTACTGCGCGAGCGGCGGCCGCTCGACCTTCGCCGTGCGCACGCTGCTCGACATGGGCGTGCCCAATGTGATCAATCTCACGGGCGGCTTCGCGGCCTGGAAGCAGGCGGGCGGCGCGACCGGGCGGATTGATTAGACAGCTTCAGGCATCATCCGATGCCCTCGTCCTTCGACAGGCTCAGGACGAGGATGCCAAGGAAAGAAGGCCTCATCCTGAACGGGCCGAAGGATGAGGCCTTGTCCAACGCGCCCTACGCCACGCGCAGCCAGACCGCGGTGTCGTGGAACGCGGCGCCACCCATCGGGGGCGCGGCCTCGGCGCCGATCAGCGCGTTGATGCCGACACCCTGCTGATAGTCGCTGTTGGGCCAGATGCCTTCGACCACGACGACACCGGGCTGCATGCCGTCGAACGGGCGCGCGTGGACCAGCACCTCGCCGCGCCGATTCCCGACGCGCACCAGCGTTTCCTCCACGATGCCAAGGCGCGCGCAATCCTCGGGATGAACCAGCGCTGTCGGGCGCACCTCGATACGCCGGCCGGTCGCGGTCTCGCTGAAGCTCGAATTCAAGAAGTTGTGCGCCGGCGGCGCGATCATGCGGAACGGATGCTCGACGCTCGTCTCCTCGATGATCGGCAGATGATCGGGTAGCGCCGACATCTTGGCGTGCAGCGGCCCGAGCGCCGCCCAATCGGGTGAGAAGCGGAACTTGCCGGTCTTGGTCGGAAAGCCCTTCAGATGATGCGAGGTCTCGAAGTCGGGCTGGCAATCGAGCCAGTGATCGCGCCGGAAATACTCGACATCCGGCCAGCCCGAGCGACGCAACAGATCGTCGACCAGCTCGATCGCGCTCATCGTGAAGCCGGGATGAACGGCGCCGAGGCGCTTTGCCAACCCTTGCAGCACCTCGTGATTGGAGCGCGACTCCTCGTGCGCCTCGATGATCTTCGGGCCGAGCTCGATGTGCTGATGGCCGCCGCCCTGATAGATGTCGTCATGCTCGAGGAAGGTGGTGGCCGGCAGCACGAGATCTGCGAGGCGCGCGGTGTCGGTCATGAACTGCTCGTGCACGCAGGTGAAGAGATCGTCGCGCAGGAAACCGGCGCGCACGCGATTTGATTCCGGCGCCACCACCGCCGGGTTGCAGTTCTGGATGATCATCGCGGTCACCGGCGGGCCCTTGCCGACATCCGCCTCGTCATTGGTCAGCACCGGCCCGATGCGCGACATGTCGAGCACACGCACGCTCGGGTCGCGCGCATCCAATCCCTCGATGATCGTCTTGTCCCAGTGGAAGATGTCGCGATTGCTGTAGAACGCGCCGCCGCCCTTGTGCTGCCAGGCGCCGGTGATCGCGGGCAGGCAGAGCGCCGCGTGCATATTGGCCGCGCCATTGCGCGAGCGCGTGAAGCCATAGCCGAGACGGATGTAGCTCTTCGTCGTGCGACCATAGAGGCGCGCGAAGTCCACGATCTCGGCCTCGGTGAGACCGGTGATGCGTGCGGCCCAGGCGGGGTCGCGCGCGCTCAAATGCTGGCGCAGCTTGCTTGGGAAATCGGTGTATTTCGCCAAATAGTCGAGGTCGGCATAGCCCTCGCGGAACAGCACGTGCATCACCGCGCAGGCAAGCGCGCCGTCGGTCCCGGGCCTGACGGCGAGATGCTTGTCCGCCACTGCGGCCGTGCGCGTGCGATAGGGGTCGATCACCACGAAAGGCGCGCCGCGCTCCTTCCGCGCGCGGCTCACATGGTGCATGACATTGACCTGCGTGGACGCAGGATTGCCGCCCCACATCACAATGAGATCGGACTCCGCCATCTCGCGCGGGTCGGGCCCGACGAAGCGCCCGGCGCCCGCAAGCCAGCCGGCATCCGCAAGAGTCGTGCAGATCGTGGTCTTCTGGCCGGAATAGCGCATGACATGGCGCAGGCGGTTGATGCCGTCGCGCTGCACCAGGCCCATCGTGCCGGCATAGTAGTAGGGCCAGACCGCTTCCCGGCCGTGCTTCGTGCTCGCCGCCCGAAAGCGCTCGGCCACGATGTCGAGTGCGTCGTCCCAGGAGATGCGCTCAAACCGGCCGCTGCCCTTCGGGCCGACGCGCCGGAGCGGGTGGCTCAGGCGATCCGGGTGATGCACCCGCTCGGCATAGCGTGCGACCTTGGCGCAGATCACGCCGGCCGTGTAGCTCTGCGCCTTGGCCCCGCGCACCCGCCCGATGCGTTTCGAATCAAGCCGTTCGACCTCGAGCGCGCAGGTCGAGGGACAGTCGTGCGGGCAGGCGGAGAAGACGAATTCGCTCATGTTTGGCTCGGCCTTTGGCGGCGATCTGGTCACGATTCAGGCTCACCAGACTAGAACCTGTGGCCGAAATCGTCACCCGGCAACGCACGTCAGCGGGCTCCGACGTTCCGGCGCGATCAGGGGCTGTCTGTCTCTCACGCCGCCGGATGTTTCTGGTGTATACTGTGAGAAATGTCACAGCGGCAGCACACGATGTCCCCAGAGCTTGCCGAGGACCTCAGCCGGGAACGCGACGCCGAGATCAGCCATCTGCGCGCCACTGTCGGTGCGTTGCGCGATGCGCTCGACGCCGCGATGGCCGAAAGGACGAGCGCGGTCGAGCGCGCCACCAAGGCGGCGGAAGAGGAGATCAGCCATCTGCGCGCCACGGTTTCGGCCCTGCGGGACGAGTTCGAGCGTGTGGAACAGGCCAAGGAGATCGAGGTCAAGGAGCTGCAGAGCCGCATGACCGAGGAGCGGCAGCAATTGCGCGCGACGGTTGGGGCCCTGCGCGATCAGCTCGAGCAGGCACGCGCCGAGCACGACGATGCGCTACAGCGCCAGCGCAGCGACAATCGGCTCGAGGTGCAGGAGCTGCGCACGACCATCGCCGTGCTGCGCGAGCAGCTCGAGCGTGTGAACGGACGGACCCACGCGATCGATTCCGCACAGAGGGGTTCTGCGCCATGACGGATCCGTCGCTTGACGAGCCGTCGGCCAGCCCGGCCGAGGCTGAAGGAAGGGTGGCGCCTGATCCGACGCGGCCGACGAAAGGGGCCTTGCGTCAATCCGGGGCGGTCGCGGGAGGGGCCAAGGCAGCCCGGGCCTCGCGCCGGCTGACCCGACGCAAGCAGGCGGAGCTACTGCTCAGCGTCACCAATCGACTTGCCGCGCATCACACGCTGCAGGATCAGCTGACCACGCTGATCGACATCACGACCTCTGCGCTCGGGGCCAAGCGTGGCTCGCTCTTCCTGAACGATACGCGCAGCGGCGAACTCTATTCAAGGGTCGCGCACGGCGATTCCACACGCGAGCTGCGAGTCGCGAACTCGAGCGGCCTCGCGGGCTTCGTCTACACGTCGGGCGAGGGCATCATCGTCGATGACGCCTATAGAGATCCGCGCTTCAACCGCTCGATTGATGAGCACTAAGTGCAGTTCTACCTGAACAGGCACAAGGGGCGTATCGCTCCGCTCGAGGCGGAGCCGTTTCTGCGTTCCGCCAAATCACGCGCGCCGGTGATCGCGCAGGAAGGCGATGTCCTGCTTCTCGCGCAACGGGGGAGCGAAGTCCTTCTATTGCCGGTCGTCGCTTCCGATGCGGAAACTAAGCGGCTGGCCGGCATCGCCCCCCGACGTATCGTCGAGGCAATCGTAGCCGGAGAGATACAAGCGGCAACGCTGCTGGCGCGGGAGGATGGCCGGGTCTCGCGTTCGCCGGCACCTTGGTTTCTCGAACTGGTGCGGGCGGATGCGTACGCTGCGATTGTGTGGCTGGAAGCACGCCAGCCACAGCGGCAGGCAGCCAAGCGGAGAGGATCAATTCTCTCACGGTTGGGTTGGTCTTTGGCGGCGATCGGGACGAGATTTAAGCTCACCTTGCGCTCGCTTCCCAGCAGAATACTAAAACCTTTGACTGAAATCGTCCTCTGGCTACTCAGGCCGGTAGACTTCGATGGGTATTTTGAGCGGCTCGACGGCATTCTCGCAGAAATCGATCTCCTCGACTTTTTCACTCACGGAAGCACCAGTGATCAAGAACCTTCGCCCGTGCCTTTCGATGCGCCCGATCTGCTGCCTGCGAGCGTCGCTGCAGAGCCGCGAAGAAGGAGCGTGCTGCTGCTGCACAACAGCTATTATCATTTCAATTGTTTGGCGGCGGGGCTCAAGGCACGCGGCTGGGACGCCCTGACCGTCTCGGTGGAAGCGCCTGACAGTCCGTCGCAAAAATTCTACCACGGCGAGGACATTAATCTTTACGATCCGGACTCCGCCTTGATGACGGCGCGGATCCGTCGCTTTCTCCGCGATGTTCCGGAACGGTTCGGTTCTGTTCACTTCTACGGTATGGGCTCGCCGAGTTTTTTCCCCACCCTGTGGGAGAATGTCGAGGGGCCGCACATCGTCCCGTGGGATCTGCTGGAACTTCGCCGTCATCGGATGATCATCGGCTACATGCCGAGCGGATGCCTCGACGGCGCCTTGCAGTCTTCGATCTACACGCTGACCGGTGGCCTGTGTGACCGATGCATCTGGCAGTTGCGGCCGGAAGTCTGTTCCGACAGGCGCAGTCTGGCGTGGAATCGGAAGCTGGAGCGCCTTTGTGACTGGGTCGGGCTCGAGTGCGATCACGCCACTCCGGAACGCGTCAGCGACAGAACGGTCTACGGCCCGGTCGTCACGGCGATCGACCCGCAACGCTGGCATCCCGACCTCGTGCCGCCGGAAGAGATGCGAGTTCAACGCAATCCCGACGAAGTGCTTGTCTATCACGCGTGCGGCAATGACAAAACGCGTCGCCAATCCGGTCGCGACATCAAGGGGACAAACGCTGTGATATCTGCAGTGGAACGCCTGCAGGCCGAAGGGCTGCCGGTGCGCATGATCTTCGCGCACGATATTCCCAGCAGACAGGTTCGGTTTCTGCAAGTACAGGCTGATATCGTCGTCGATCAGTTGAATTACGGGCGCTATGGTGCCAATGCGCGCGAAGCCATGATGCTCGGCAAGCCCACGATCTGCCGGCTTACGCCGCGCCAAGCCGACCCGTTACCTCCATTACGGCCGATCTTAGAAGTGCCGATGCTGGATGCAACGGAGGAAAGCGTGGCCGATGTGCTGCGCGCGCTGGTCCGCGATCCCCAGCGGCGGAAGGAACTGGGGCTGGCTGCCCGGGCATACGCCGTGGCCTGGCATGGACAGGATGCCTGCGCGGAGCGTTACGAACGGGTGATCAAGCGCATTCGTATGGGTCTGCCACCCGACACGCCGGAAATGTATCCCACCCGCGATGGCGACGCCTGGTTACCTTGAGCCCACGATGCTTCTACCACAACGATGCTGTCCCTAAACGGATAGGGCCACGGGCTGAAGGTTGAGCCATCGTGGTCTTCCATGACGACTGGAGATTTCCATGAGTACCCCTTTCCTGCCCATTGCCAAGCCCGTCATGGGTGAGGAGGAGGTCGAGGCGGTTCGTAGCGTGCTCGAATCCGGCTGGCTGACTCAGGGACCTTGGGTCAAACGGTTCGAGGAAGGAGTCGCCCGTGAAGAACTCGCTGTGGCGGCTTTTCAAGCCGGCAGCGGCAGCGAGGCCCGATGGGCGAAGGCCAGGAAGAGGGCACGCCAAAGCCTCCCGAGCCAGCGCAGGAGAAGGCTGAAGTT